>JAHYJF010000272.1 GCA_019428955.1 Burkholderiaceae bacterium | reverse complement strand
CCTGTTCATAGTCTGCGATCCGATGCTCGCCACTGGCTACTCGGCGGTCCACGCGGTGCAGACCCTGATCGATCGCGGCGTCCCCTCGAACATGATCCGCTTCCTGGCGCTGGTCGCTGCCCCCGAAGGCGTCGCGGTGTTCCAGGAACACCACCCCGAGGTTCCGGTCTACGTCGCGGCACTCGACCGCTGTCTCAACGAGGTCTCCTACATACTGCCCGGACTGGGCGACGCCGGCGACCGGATCTTCGGCACCAAGCACATCGGCTAGCGGCGCGCCGAGGCCTCACGGCCCGATTACCAGGCCGTAGCTCGACGCCAGCCACGAGCGATAGGCGTCGAGGTCGACGCTGCCCGCGACGTGCTCTTCGGGATCCGGAGCGGAGATGATGAACGCCGAGCTCGTTGCTGTGTCGAGTCCCGCGATCGGCGCTTCGCGCTGCAACAGCGCCGGCGTCGGCGCGTTGCCGGCATTGGGGTAGCGCACCGCTCGATCCTGGTCGCTACCCCAGGCGCTATAGGGCAGGGCATAGACCTCGTTGTGCAATACCGGGTTGGTAACCACGCGCTGTGCCGGCGGCAGCATCGCCATCGTGACCCCGGCGCTGCGCGCCTGCTCGAGCATCCAGTTGAGCGCGATGTCCGAGAGGTCGCCGCCGTCGCATCCGCGCTCGCAGGCATAGCCGCCGCCGACGTCGGAGTGCGCGCCGACAAAGCCCAGTTCGACCCTTGCGGGGGTAGCTCCGATCGCGGAGAAATCGGGTTCGATCGACTCGAGCGGGAACAGTGTGCGGTGCTCGTTGACCGCGACGGCCTGGGCCGCGTAGGCCACTGCCTGTGGAATGCCCAGGTCGAAGCTGCCCGCGGCGATGCTTAGCACGGTGTCGAACAGGCCCATGAAGCGCAGTTCCACGTCGACGCAGCGACCCTTGAGCAGTCGCAGGTAGTAGCCATCGCGCTCGCGCTCCGCGATCTGGTTGGCGAAACTGCGGCCCGCGGCCGCGCCGCGCGAGAAGCCGACTACGTCGACGGTCGCGCTCAAGGGGGCCAGCGACGCGCCAGTAAGTGACGCTGCCTGTGCCACCGCTGCCAGCAGGTAGTCGTCGAGCCGCTTGAGCTGGCGCGCGACCACCAGCGAGAGCGTGTAGGCGAACGCCGAGTCGCCGGCGGCCCACCAGCCTGAACCAGGTCCCGGCTCGTAGAACGGCCTGGTAGCGCCGATGATGCCGCTGGGGTTGTCACGGTAATAGTTCGCCAGCCATGAAACATTGGTGAGTGCATCGGGCGTCTTGCCGGTGCCGTCGAACGCGAACAGGATCAGCCCCGTGGGATCGATGCCCGAGCGCGGATTCGATTCGGCGTAGGCATACGCGTTGGCGCTCGCCAGCGGGCCGAGCGGGTCGGGGCTGAGGTAGCGTCCCGAGCTCGGGTTGTAGTAGCGCTGCAGGTTGTAGTTCAGGCCGGTGGCCGCGTCGCGGTACTGTCCGGCAAAAGCGAGCGGCTGGCGGTAGCCCGGAGCCGCGCCAGGCATAGTCTCTGGCTGCGCTTGATTGACGCTCCCGGCGTCGTTGCCCGATTCACCAAATGCCTGGCGCGCGCCGCGCCAGATTGGACGACCGGAGCCGTCGGTGGCCAGCGCCGGCGCTCGCAAGTGGTCACTGTGCAGGAAGGTGACAGTGGTGCTCACCGGCTTGGCATCGGCGGCGTGGCGCCCCGGCTCCCAGCTCAGGTCGATGGTTGCGACCGGTACTCCCTCGAAGTGGAAATAGTGGCGCAGCACCCGGCCGTCACGATCCAGCTCCGCCGACACCAGGCCATCCTGGTACAGGAAGTTGGTGGTGTGAGCAGCACTCCCGTTGTTGGCGCTGACGCGCTCGCCGCGGAAGTTATATTGGTAGCGCGCGATCGGCGCAGCATCAGTGCTCGCGAGCACCCGGCGGACCTCGGCCAACCTGCCGTCGGCATTCCAGCGATAGCGATGGCGCGCGTCAGTGATGACCCGGCCAGCGGCGTCGCGTCGTAGCGGTTCGGTCGGCAGGCTCACCGGGGTCGTCGCAGCGCTAGCCTGGCTGGCGATCCGGTTGCCATCGGCATCGTAGGCAAAGCGCCGCACGCCATCACCACTGCGGGTCGTCACCATTTTCCCCAGGGGGTCGTAGCGGTGTTCGCTGGTCGCTCCGGCGTGACTTTCTGCAATGACGTTGCCGAGTGCGTCGTAAGCCAGCTCCAGTCTCAGCAGATCCTTGCCTGCGGGAGTCTGGTAAACCATGCCGAGCAGCCGCCCACTGGCCGAGCGCGTTGCCCGATAGCGCACCCCATTGCCGTAGTTCCATGAACGGGTGCCCAACGGATCCGCTTCGATGGCGCTGACGATGGTGACGGCGGCCGAGCCGGGGCGGGCAAACCAGTCGAGCGCAACGACCTGGCCGGCCGAGTTGGTGCGCGAACGCAGGACGCTGCCGTCGGCCAGGGTGCGCGCCGCCAGCCGGCCGTCGGGACGGTAGTGAAACGATTCGGTGACCGTGAATCGCCGCTCGCCGTGAAACTGGCGTTCGATGGCGACCAGCCGCGCTTGTTGGTCGAACCGGCGCTCTTCGGTTTGCGCGCCACCCGCGATCGCGCTCAGCCTGGATCCGCGGTAGTGCAGGGCCACCCGCCGCGGAGTCTTGCCGGGCGCGGTATTGAGACGCTCGATGAGGCGCCCGTCTGCGTCGTAGCGGTAGCTGCGTATCGAACCGTCGGCATCGACCCGTTCAACCAGCCGGTCGGCCTGGTCGTAGCGCAGGCGGCTCACGCCGGCATCGGGATGGGTGCTCGTAACAATCCGCCCGAAGTCGTCGTGCACCGTCGAGTAGCGCCGGCCGCCGGGAGTGGTGAGCGCGGTGATCTCGCCCAATTCGTCGTGTTCAATCAGTTGGGTCGCGGCAAACGCGGTGTTGGCCGCGGCGGTGCTGGCCTGCGGTTGCCCGCGCTCGTCGTAGTCAAGGGCAGTGACGACTCCGGCCGGATCCCGCAGCGTGGCGAGCAGGCCACTGACATCGTAGTTCAGCACGGTGACTCCGCCGTCGGCCGCCCGGTGCGCCCTCACTCGGCCCAGTTGGTCGCGGGCGAGGCTCTCGGTCGCGGCACCGTTCATGGTGCTGCGGATGGTTCCGCTGACCCTGCCGCTGGCGTCGTAGTCGAATTTCGCCACTGCCAGGGCGCTGTCGGCTGCCAGCCGCAAGCGCCCGGCCGGGTCGTGGACCAGCAGGCGCTCGGGCTTGCCGTTGCGGCGCAGTTCGCGGACCTTGCCCAGGGCATCGTAGCGCAGGGCGATCTCTTGCCCGGCGCGGCGCAGCGCGCGCAATTGGCCCGCTGTGTTCCACGCCAAGTCGATCGCCACACCGTCGTCGGGCACCACCTTCGCGATGCGCCCGGCAGCGTCGTACTCGAGTTCCCTGGCCAGACCGGCCGCCGAGGTGATGCGGGTCAGGCGATTCTGGCGGTCGTAGTCGTAACGCACCGTGTCCTGCGGGCCGGGCAGTGGCCCGTCGACTGCGATCAGGCGTTGTTCTCGATCATAGGACAGGGCCAGCGCGCGGCTGATGGGGGTTGCCACCGCCGCGGGCGCAAAGCCGCTCTCGTGCACTTGCTGCAGTTGTCCGTGCTCGTTGAACGACAGCGCGATGCGGTGCTCGCGTCCAGCCACGACGCTGGGCCTGACCAGCAACGCCGGCAGACGCGAGTGAGCGTGATACGCGACGCGCAGGAGGGTGCGCGCCGGCGTCACCGCGCCGCCGCCATGCTGCTGGCGAGCGATCTGCACTACCCGGCCCGACTGGTCGAAGCGTGCCCTGGTGGTGGTCAGTGCCTTGCCGCTGCCGTCGGGCGCCAGCACCTCGATGCTGCGCAGGGCGCCGTCGGGCGTATAGCGGTAGCGCCGGTTGCCGGGCGAACATACCGGACACCCCGGGCCGATCGCCGCGACAATACGGCGTACTCCGGCCACCATCTCGTGGTGGTAGACGGTCTCGGCGCCATCGGCATTGGTCAGCACCGTGTGATCACTGTCGCGGTACTCGAGCCGCACCCGGTTGGCGCCGCCGAAACCCTCGCTGGTCAATGCCCGACCCCGCCCGTCGTAGCCGTAGGTGGCGATCCGCAGCGCCGCCGGTCTGACTGGCGATCTGGCGGCGAGCAGCTGTGCATCGCCCGCAATCAGCGTGGCGGCGACGCTGATTCCCGTGAGCAGGGAACTCGGCATGGGACCGCCGGCAGCGTAGTGGTAATGGCGCTCGATCCGGCGGTTCGTTCCTGGCGCCACGTTGTGTCCGGCCTCGTCGATCTCAACGCCCTCGTCGGGAGCAGTGACGGTGACCAGCCGACCGTGACGGT
>JAHYJF010000271.1 GCA_019428955.1 Burkholderiaceae bacterium | reverse complement strand
GGAATTTCAGGCCATCCCTCCCCGGATGTGCGGGATGCCCGGCACCGTGCATTGGCCGGTGCCGGGCCTTTGGTCGCCTACTTCGACAATCCGACAGCCTTGAGCGTTTCGCTCAGCGCCGCGTCGGAAGACTGCATGAAGGCCGTGAAATCTGCCCCGGTGGTCCATTGCATGGCATACCCGCGGTCCTGCATGAACTTGACGTATGCGGGGTCCTGCAAGACCTCGCCTAGCGCGGCGGTCAACTGCTCCGCCACGCCGGGCGCAAGGCCCGCTGGCGCGACCAGGCCGCGCCAGGATCCGAGGGCAAAGACATGGCCGGTTGCCTCGGTAAAGGTCGGAACGTCCGGGGCAATGTCCAGACGCGCACTGGCGAACACGGCCAGCGGCCGGATCAGCCCGGCCTGCATCAGCGCGGCAGCTTCGGGCAGCGAGGCCGTGGCCACGTCGACACCGCCAGCCGCGAGATCCTGAAGGCCCGGTGCAGCACCTTCCGACGGCACCCATGCCACCCGGTCGGCGGGCATGCCGGCGGCCATCAGCATCCCGGCAAGGGCCAGATGGTTGACCCCACCCTGCGCCGATCCCGAGCCCTTGAATGCGCGATCCGCTGCGGCCTCGAGCGCGGTCAGCAGCGCGCCGATATCCGAATAGTCGCTTTTCGTGTTCACGAAAATCGCGGCCGGGTCAGAGTTGTAAAGCCCCAAGGGCGCGTAGACAGAATAGTCGATGTCGGTCAGGCCGAGATTGTGCATCGTGCCGATTTCGAGCGTTGCCACGCCGATGGTCTGCCCGTCCGGCGCCGCATTGGCGATGGCGGTGTGGCCAATGACACCCGAGCCGCCGGTGCGGTTTTCCACCGGCACCGGGACGCCCAGCTTTGCCTCCAGCAGCGTTCCAATCATCCGCGCCGTGGCGTCGGTGCCGCCTCCGGCACCCCAGGGCACGATCAGCGTCACTGGGCCGTTTGGCCAGTTTTGCGCCGCGGCCGGAAAGGCCGAGGTGGTCATCAGCGCCGCAAGCGCGGCCAACATCTGGCGTTTGGTCAAAGTCATGTCATCCTCCTCCTTGGATATGAAACCCTGCGCCGATCCTCCTAAGGGCACAAAGCTGCGATCATCGCGATCAGTCGAAAATCTTGGTCGGGTTCATCAGCCACTTCGGGTCTAGCGCGGCCTTGATCTGGCGCATCAGGGCGATCTCGGCCGGGCTGCGGCTGAGTGGCAGGTAGGGCTTCTTGAGCGTGCCGATGCCATGTTCGGCAGACACCGTGCCCTCCATTTCGCCGACGATGCCATAGACGATGCGGCTGGCGTCCGCGAAGGGCTGCGGGTCTGCCCCCGGCAGCCATGCCACGACGTGCAGGTTGCCGTCGCCCACGTGACCGTAATAGACCGAATGACAGCCGATCTGGTGCAGCAGGGCGGCCTTTGCCTGCGCGGCAAAGTCGTCCATCCGGGTCATCGGCAGCCCAACGTCGAAACTGATGTGCGGCCCGATCACCGCCGGCTTGGCGAACTCTGCCGCCGCGTCGCGCGTCGCCCAAAAGGCGGCGATGTCACCCAGACTTTGCGCGACGACGCCATCCTTCACGAGCCCCTCGGCCAGCAAATGCTCCAACAGGCTTTCGAAACGGGCCCCGTCGATTGCCTCGTCCAGCCCCTGCATTTCAATGAGAATGGCGTGGCTGCCATCGCCCATCGCCACCGGCGCGCGCACCTTCGCCCGTTCCGTCGCCTGATGCCAGTAGTCGGCCCACATGACCTCAAACGCCGAGAGCAGCGGGCCGAGGCGTCTGCGGCTGGTGGCCAGCACCGACAGAACCGCAGTGAAATCGCGCACGATGCACAGCGCGGCGCTGGTACAACCGGGCTGCGGAAAAAGCCGCAGCACGACCCGCGTGATGACGCCTAGCGTCCCTTCCGACCCGAGGAACAGCTGTTTGAGATCGTAGCCGGCGTTGTTCTTGATCATCCGGTTCAGCATGGGAAGCAGGGTGCCATCAGGCAACACGACCTCGATCCCCAGCACGAGCTCGCGGGTCATCCCGTAGCGGATCACGCGGTTGCCCCCGGCGTTGGTCGAGAGGTTCCCGCCAATCGCGCAAGAGCCGCGCGCGCCGAGGTCTAGTGGAAAGAACAACCCAGCGGCCGCGGCGGCTGTCTGGATCGTTTCAAGCGGGGTTCCGGCCAGAACGGTCATCGTCATGCCATCCGGGTCAAGTGCTTCGATCCCGGTCATGCGTTCCAGCGACAGGGCCACGCCGCCGTCCAGAGGCCTCGCACCACCGCAGAGACCGGTCATCCCACCCTGTGGCGTCACGGCAATGGTGTTCTGGTGGCAATGGCGCATGATCTGCACGACCTCATCGGTCGTGGCCGGCCGCAGCACAGCGAGCGGATTGGCAGGCGGCAAAAAGCTCCAGTCGGTGCGATTTCGCGCGGGCAGATCGGCACCCTGAAGACAGCCGCCGGGGCGCAGATTGCGGCGCAACTCTGACAAGGGGTCCTTCGCGATTGCCACGATTGTCATCGTGCCTCCTCCGTCTTATACGTTACATATAACAATGCGGACAGGAATGGCAAATGTTTTTGGGTGCTGTCAGATGCTGATGCAGATCTCGGCTTGGTAGAGAATGCCGGTGAATCACATCCGTAACCCCTATGGAAGCCCGAGAGAGTCACAGCCCGAGGCCACTGGTATGACTTCGTAAGTGGCCCCGCGGGCTGATGAGCTTGGGCTGATCGCGCACTGGTCAGTCGGCCGAACTGACGGCTTCGAACCCCGACACCACGTCGAGCAACTCGCGGGTGATCGTTTCCTGTCGGCGGAGGCGATAGAGCTGCTGCAGGTCGTCGCGCCGTTCGTCAATGTTGCGCTCGGCGGCCTGCATCGCTGCCAGACGCGAGGCGTGTTCGCTGGCCAGCGCCTCGGCGAGGGCGCGGTAGATCAACACGAACAGTCTTTGCTGCACAAGCCAGGACATCTGTTTTTCGGGGTCCATCCGGAACAGAGGCAGGGACCGTCCCGGCCACTCTGCCTGCGAAAGTTTGCGCAGATAGCTGTCGGACAGCGGCAGCAGGCGGTGCGCCTGCGGCTTGGCCGTGATGCGCCCCTCGCGGCGGTTGTGCACCAGCCAGACCTCACCGACGCCCTTGTCCCGTGTCCAGCGATCGACATCGACAATCATGGATTGCACCAGCCGCGACAATCCCTCGACCGAGCCGGGCAGGGACCGCAACACATCCGCGGGCCGTCCCGCCGCCTCCAGCCGGGCCGCGGCGCGCGTTCCGATGACGCCGAGCACCAAGGGTTCATCGCCCATCCTGGACAGGGCAAAGCGCGTGATCTTGTCGTTGTAGCCGCCGCACAGGCCACGATCCGAGCCGATGACGATAAGCGCTTGACGCCCCTTGCCGCCGCCCGCGTCCGGCAATGGCAGCCCGGCCTGCCGACGATCACGCAAGACCGCAATCAGGCCCAGTTCGACGGTGTGAGCATAATCCGCCATCGCGTCTTCGGCCTGTTCGTATTGTCGGATGCTGACCGATGACAGCGCCTTCATCGTGCGTACGATTGACTGGATGTCGCCCGTGGTTTCCAGCGCGTCCGAGAGGCTTTCAAGCGTCTCCATCACCGACCTCCGATTGCGCGCCCGACAGCGCGTCGCGCATCACCGCGATCAGCGTCTCACGGTCGGCGTCCTCCAGCTTTTGCCCGTCGGAGATCTTTTCACATATCTCGGGGGCCTCTTCCCGCACCACCTTACGAACGGTTTGCTCCGCCTCGGCCACGTCATCGGGATCGAGGTCGTCGAACAAGCCTTCGGTCGCTGCCAGAAGGGCCGCGATCTGTTCGGGTACGGCGATATGGTCGTGCTCGCGCTGCTTGAGCACCTCGCGCACGCGCAGGCCGCGGGTCAACTTGCGGCGCGTCTCGGCGTCAAGCTGCGTGCCGAAGCGGGCGAAGGTCTCGAGTTCCTCGAACTGCGCATACATCAGCCGCAGGTTGCCGGCGACAGCGCGGAAGGCCGGCAGTTGCACCTTGCCGCCCACCCGGCTGACCGAGGTGCCGATGTCGATGGCCGGCAGGTGGCCCTTTTCGAACAGCGAGGGCGAGAGATAAATCTGCCCGTCGGTGATCGAGATCAGGTTGGTCGGGATATAGGCCGAGATGTTCTGCGCCTGAGTCTCGACCACTGGCAGCGCGGTGAGCGAGCCGCCGCCATGCTCCTCGCGCAGCTGAGTGGCGCGTTCCAGCAGGCGCGAGTGAATATAGAAGATGTCGCCCGGATAGGCCTCGCGTCCCGGCGGACGGCGCAACAGAAGCGACAGCTCGCGGTAGGCGCGGGCGTGGCGGGTCAGGTCGTCGTAGACGATCAGCACGTCACGCCCCTTCGCCATGAAATGCTCAGCCATCGAGGTCGCGGCGTAGGGGGCGACAAATTGCAGGCCCGGCGCATCCTCGCCACTGG
>JAHYJF010000270.1 GCA_019428955.1 Burkholderiaceae bacterium | reverse complement strand
CGGGCGGTTCCTGTCGGTTGCAGGATCGCCCAAGCGATGCCGCGCACATCCAGTCCGGCCTGCGGCGGGCGGCTGCGGGCCAGCGCGCGGGCCGCGCGGGTCAGCGCCACCACCCGCGTCGGACCACGCGCCGCCAGAAGCTGCGCCAGCCGTCGTTCGCTCATCGCCGGGCGATCACCCGGCCAGCCGGGATCGCCACCATCGCACAGAACCGCCCCCAAGGCGCGGTTGGCATCATGCAGCGCAGTACGACCCTCGGCGGCCCCTTTCGGGGTGAGGATGGCCAGAATGCGAATGATCTCCACCCATTCCGCGGGACGCGCACCAATGCTGTCGGGGTAGCGCGCGGCAAGCCGCCAGAAGGCGGGCGCAGCTGTTTCTGCCTCCATACGGCGCAGCTCCGCCAGCGGGCCGGGATCGAGCAGACAAAGGGCATTTGCCGCCCCGACGGCAGCGATATTGACAGCGTCACTGCCCGACATCAGCGGCTTCCTTCTCATAGAGGAACAGAAATGGCCCGTTCTTATCCCCGCGCCGGATGCGTCCGTGGAAGGCGCGCTTACCGCGCGCCTCCGCGCGTGGGCGATGGATAAAGGCGCAGGGAATAGAGGGGAGCGAGGCGTGTAATTCTGCTTTCGCCGCTGTGAAAAGGTCGCCGACAAAGCGGTGGTGAGCTGCCTCCTGGCCTGCCGGTCCGTCGGCGGTGGTGGCGGCCAACCGGTCCCAGAGCGCGGGAAAGAACAGCGCATCAGCGGCACGGTCGAACCGGGCGCGGGCGGCAGTGCTGCGGGCGTAATGCGCCTTTTTCACAGCTTCCTGTTCACCCCGAGCAGCAACAAGTGCCAGCGCATTGCGCAAGGCTTCGTCGAACACCTTGATCTCCTCGATCTGGTCCTTTGCCAGCGTTCCTGCCGTTGGGGAACTAAACAGCCCGCGCACCGATCCCGGGATAGGAATAATTCTGGACTTCAGTCCATCGGTCTTGGAATTACCACGCGAAAGCGCTTCGGCCACCAGCATGCAATCGGCGTCGCCTTGGCCCGGGATTGCCAGCGGCGGCAGCCGCCATTCGGTAGAAAAAGCCAGATCGGACAAGCGTTTATAGGTGAAATTACCTTCGCCCAGAGTCAGACTCTTGGGCGGATCTTCTGTGCTGATCGGTGCCCAGGGATCACCCGTGACGCCCTTGAAGGCCTTGGCATCGACCCGGGGGGCCTTGGACGTTGTGCGACGGGCGCTGATCCGACCCTCGTGCACGTCCAGACGGACACGGCGGCAGACCTCAATGAACCATGGATCAAGCCGCGTTATATCCAGCTGCTGCCCCTCGGGCCAGGGCGTGCACCAAATAAGGGCAGGTCCGCCGGGCGTGCAGGGCGAAATCTCGCTGCCGTCGCGGCGCATGGCAAAAAGCCGCAGCACATCGCGCCGCCACCAGTCTGACGGGTCCGGCCCGCCGCCGCCCGACCGCGCGGGTGCGATGCCCAGCATCGGGCGGCTGGATGATCCGCCATTCATCCGCGCAATGCCATTGTTGCCCGCGCCGCCATAGCCTTCTGACGTTTGCAGCGATACCAGCGCAAACACCCAGTCTTCGGCCTCTGCTGTGCGCGCTATCTGCTGCTTGAGGTCGTGATTGCGCGAGGTGATCAGCAGGTCGAGCGCATCGGGCGTGGTAACATCGGTCCAAGTCAGCCCCTTTGGGGCGGCAGGTTGCAGAAACGCAGGCCTTTCCTCGGGCCCGGTCAGCGCCCATGGCCCAGCGTCGCCCGCGGTCAGGGCAAGCAATAGGTCGCGCCATCTGGGTTCATCCTGCGGCAATTCGTCTTGCCCGCCAGTCCACAGGGCAAGTGCTGCGAGCTGCACAAGGAACATATGCCATGCGGCGCGCTGATGCGGGCGCTGCGCCGGATAGCCGCGCACCTCACCTCGCGCCAGCGCTGCCAGCAGGCCGGGCAGAGAAAAGCGCCCAGTAGTGGTGGAAATCAGGATGGCATCCAAGAGATTTGACACAACGGAGCCCTTTGACAAGCACTGACGTGGATTAGGCGGAAGCTTCTCGTACCCTGTCAAGCCCTTCGCGGGAATAACGATAGGTCCGCTCAGCCAGAACGAACGTGAACCCGCCGGCGCAGGACTCCAGAACAAGCGGCGTGTCGGGGACGGGTCCGTGCACCCAATGTGCGGGCAGTACAATGCGGGTGACGGGTTTTCCGAAGGGGCCGATGGTGCCGGGCACAAAGCTCAGCACTGGGCCTTGTTCACCCAGCCGGGTCATCACTTTTTCATCGTCGCTGCGGAACCGCTCGGGAAACGGCTTGTCGCGACGCAATACACCAAGCTGGCCCACCATCCGCGCTGCTGCCGCCTTGCCTGCGAGATCGCGTTCATAGCCTTCCCAAGCCGGGCCCATTTCAGCGATCACGGCAGCGCGTGCCTCGGGGTGGGTGGCATGTTCGACCAGTGCGCGGTTCATCGCGGGGATGTGCCAAACCGGGTGTGCCGCGATCTGGCGCATGGTCAGTTCAAGACCCGCAAGATCAGTATAGATGCCGTGGAATGTGCCATCGCGGGTTTTCCAACCACCCAAACCATTCTCGAAACCAGGCTTTGTCAAAGGTTCCAGCCCTTCGGCGGGGCAGAACACAATCGTGCGCGGCACCGCAAAACCTTCAGGGCGCGACAGGTCATGTCGGTGCAGCCGCCCGATGCGCTGCAACAACACGTCAACCGGACAAAGATCGGTCAGAAGAAAGTCGGCGTCGATGTCGAGCGACTGTTCCAGCGTTTGCGAGCCGATGACGATACAGCCACTCCTCTTCCGGTCATGTTTTGTCGAAAGGGCTGTTTCTGCCGCGGCATCCAGTAGGGCGCGGTCTTCGACGGCAAAGCGCGAATGATGAAGCGCAGGCCGATCTTCGACCTGCATCAGGAATGCGCTCCCGCCCTGGTCTGTCACAGCCTGGAAGGTGGCAATGGCCGCACTCACCGTATTGCGGATAACCAGCACCCGCGCACCGGATCTGGCCGCCTTTATGGCCACCTCGGCCACGGGCGATGCCTGCATTCCCGGATAGGTCTGTATCTCGACGGCTTTTAGCCGACCCGTGCCGTCCGCTGATTTTGGCTTTAAATCACCGCCGACCCACACGGCCGGATAGGGGGTGGTGGTCGCCGCAACCAAACTTGGCAATGCAGTTTCCAGAAACCGGCACCGCGCGCGACTGCCCAGGGTTGCCGACATCAAGAGCGCATATCCACCTGCTGCCAGATGCCCGCGAAGCAGTTCTGCGATCACTTCGGTCATGTAGTCATCCGAAGCATGAACCTCGTCAATCACTAACAGACTGCGTGTCAGCGCCGCCCCGCGCATGGGGGCATGTTTCACCTCCATTGCGGCAAGCATCGCTTGGTCCACCGTGCCCACTGCGACCGTGGCCGCAAGAAAGCGCGTCGCATGCTCGGCTGCCCAGCGCGCCGGAGCCAGATCGGGTTCATCATCCCACCGCACCTCGAAATCAGGCAGTTTCTGACCCCTTGCCGCGCCAGAAACGAGGGCGCCCGGTATGGCAAGGACCGCTTCGGGCGCGATTGCGCCGAACATCCGGCCGAGGGCGGCATTGACCCGCCTGTGCAACTGATGCGCTGCCGCTCGTGTTGGAACGGCGAAATACAAACCCGATACCGCTCCTTCGGCGTAAAGCCTGGCGAAGCGCCAAAGCGCGGCCTCGGTCTTGCCCGACCCGGTCTCCGCTTCGAGGATCACCAAGTGATTTGCGTCATCCATCTGTCCCGCCACCACCTGCGCCGGGTTTGGCGCGGGAAAACCGGCAACCGTTCGAAAGCTGGTATCGGGAAGGCGCAAGTCGGCTGTATCGAGGCCAATCTCCGCAAGCGCGTTTGCCGCAGCCTTGCGCGCATGATCGGGGTAGTTCGGCCCCGGTGCTGGATCAAATTCAAAAAAACGCCGATCCGATCCGATCCAATCCGCGAGGGCCGTGAAACCCGCTATCAGATGAATGAATCCCGGCGCGCGCGGTAAGGGCAACCGAACGGGACCAAAGGCATCAGGAAAGGCTGAGGCCAGAGTTTCGGCCAAGATAGCGGCATCTTGGTGCCAATCGTAGCCGGGCAGCCTAGGCCAGTTTCCGAGATACTGCTGGGATACGCTTACGGGCCGACCGTGATGTGCAAGAATTGCCATCAGCAATGGCTCCGCGGCATCGCCCCAAGCGGAAATCTGGGAGATCCCTTCGTGAAAAGGGTGCGCGGGGCAGCTCATGGCCAAGCTGAGATACCCGGCGCCAGCACTGGAATGATTGAGATTGCCACCGCGCCAGGGTGGCAGAGAGCTATGCCTGATTTTGGGTGACGGCACCTGATCAAGCGGCGCTGGTTTTGGCGGGATCGGTATTGGCGACCCCGTCGGTGAATTTGACGCCTTCGATGACGCGTGGCAACTGATTTGCACCGTTG
>JAHYJF010000269.1 GCA_019428955.1 Burkholderiaceae bacterium | reverse complement strand
CTGCTGGCGATCGCGCCGCTGCTGTTCGACTGGCTCTCCGGGCTGCTGCGCGCGATATTCCTGGCCCCGCTGGTAGTGCGCCAGAGAGTGGCGTTACGGCGCGATCTGGCCACCAGCTGGCGCTACATGATCGGGGTCGGGGTGCTGGCGCCGGCGGGCTACATCCTGGTGCTGACCGCGATGCAGATCGCGCCGGTGAGCAGGGTCGCGCCGGCGCGCGAGGTATCGATGCTGCTGGCTGCGTTCCTGGGCGCCAGGATGCTGGGCGAAGGTGACTTACGACGCCGCCTGATTGGCGCGGCACTGATTGCCGGCGGGGTCGTCAGCCTGACCGTCTGGTGAACAGTTCGCGCGGCGAGGCGGGCAAGATCGGCCCGATCGCGTCGAGCGTGTTCTTGAGCAGCAAGCCGAACTCGGTGTCGCCCTCCATCACCAGCGAGCGGTCGAAGAACATCGTGTCCGGGTCGTCGCGCCCCTGCAGAAGGCTCCAGAAGATCGCGGCGGCGGCGCTGATGCGTAGGGCCACCGGTGCGGCGGCCGGGGCGACCCGGAAGCCATTGGGACCGAGCACCATCAGGCAGCGCAACCCGACGTCGCTGACTTCGAGTTCCACCGCGCGACCCGAGAGTTCGGCGCGCATCGAGCTGGTTAGGCGCGGCAGCAACAGACGATTGAGCGCGAGTGCGAGCGCAAAGGACGGAGGCGCCACCGGCAGGCGCCGGATCACGCCACGCAGCAATCGGGGAAAGGCGGGCAGGAAAGCGCCCGGACGCGGCGTGGCCTGAATCATGACGTTACCCTCCCGATGCCGGTCGCGGCAACCGGCGACCAATCCTTACCCGACAGCCCGGCAGCATAACCGTTGACCAATCCGCCGGGCAGGCAGAACTGGTCGAGCATTGCCGCCGCCTCGGTGGCCGACCCGCCGCGATTGAACACGCCGTCGAAACAGCGCACGATCGCCGCGAAATTCTGCGATTGCGGCGAAAGCCTTAGGCGCCTGATCCCCGCCCTGGAGAGCGCTTCACGCTCGCCGATCAGGCAGTGGGTTCCAGCCGACTGGGTCTGGATGCCGTTCATGGCGAGGAACGGTTCCCCGTCGCGGCTGGAAAGCAACAACCCATCCGGGTGCTCGATGCAGCGGAAGGCGCAATCGTCCTTCTGCAGATGATAGTGACGCGCGGTGAAACAGCGTGCCGAAAACGCCAGCGGCATGCGCCCGAAGGCGAAGATCTCGGTCTCGATCGCAGCTCCGCCCTCACTGCCCGCGAGCACCGGATCGGTAGCCGGGTTGATCGCGGCAACCGAGTCGATCGACAGTTCCAGGGGCGCGACCCAGCGCGACGGCCCGAGCCCGGCGTACTCGCACAGCGCATCGCGACTGTAGATGTTGATGTGCGGCCCGAGCACGAACGGCCCGCGGCCAGCGAGCAGCCGCACTGCCGCCGCATCGTTGGCTTCGACCTGGAACTCCCCGTTCTCGGCCAGGCGCCGCAACAGCCGCAAGTCGGACTCCGACTCGACCAGCACCTGGGCGCTGAGCACGACGTCCTTGCCCGCCGCCTTCAGGTCGCGCGCGAGGTCGAACCAGTCCTCGGCCTTCATCTCGCGGCGCCGCGAACATACGGTCTCGCCGAGGTAAACGGTTTGCGCGGCCGAATCAGCGACCTCGGCGTAGAACTCGGTCAGGCTGGCGCGGGTCCAGTAGTAGGTGACCGGCCCGAGCGCCAGGGTGAAATCGGCCCCAGGGGCCGTTGACTGTGCTGGCGTGGTCACGGCTATCTCCACGGCCGGTTGTAGGCGCCCAGCGTATGCTGCTGGCCCTCGGCGACCCGGCCCAAGGCGGTTGTCCACGTCGGCTGGACGAAGAAGCGACCGGGATCGAGCGCGCAGGCGTCGATGGCCGCGCGCCAGACCTTGGTCACCTGTTCGACGTAGGCCGGGCTGCGCTGGCGGCCTTCGATCTTGATCGCCGCCACGCCGATGTTCATCAGCTCGGGCAACATCGAGAGCGTATTGAGACTGGTCGGCTCCTCGAGCGCATAGTCGGTGACGCCATCGACTTCGAAGCGCCCCTTGCACAGGGTCGGGTAGCCGCGGGCCTCGTTGGCGCCGAAGCAGTCGATCAGCACCTCGTTGAGACGCGCCTCGACGACATCACCCTTCTCCACCCAGCGCACTGAAGCGGCCGGGGAGCAGACCCCGGCATTGTTGGGCGAGCGCCCCGTCGCGTAGGAAGACAGCGCACAGCGCCCCTCGACCATCACGCACAGGCTGCCGAACCCGAAGACTTCGATCTCGACCCCGGAGTTCCTGATCAGGTGCGCAACCTGGGAAATCGTCAGCACTCGCGGCAGCACCGCGCGCTGGATGCCGTAACGCTCGCGGTAGAACTCGATGGCCTCATAGTTGGTCGCCGAGGCCTGCACCGAGAGGTGCAAGCGCAATTGCGGATGATGGTCGCGGGCGTAGGCCATCACTGCCGGGTCGGCGAGGATCAGGGCATCGGCGCCGAAGGCCGCAGCCGCGTCGACCGCCCGATACCAGGGGCTCGGGTCGCGCGCCTCGCCGTAGGTGTTGAGTGCCATCAACACCTTGGCGCCGCGGCGATGGGCGTATTCAACGCCCTCACGCGCCTGGGCGGCATCGAAGTTCAGCCCGGCGAAGTTGCGCGCGTTGGTGGCATCCTTCATGCCCATGTAAACGGTGTCGGCACCAGCGTCGACTGCGAGTTTGAGGGCACGCAGGGATCCGGCCGGACAGACGAGTTCCGGTTTTCTGGGTGTTTGGTCGGTCATTTCCTAGGCTTGGGTGAAGCTCAACCTCTCACTTTACCACCGAGCGAACCACTGCCGCCGGGCTCAGCGCACAACGCTAGTCAGGTATCGGCGCGCTTCGTTGAGGTAGGCCCGCCGCGCCATGATCGCGGCAACCCGCTCGCGGACTTCACCGTATCCCGGGATCTCCCCTGGTGCTCGTTCGAGCACTTCGACGATATGCAAGCCGTGGCGGCTGAGCACCAGCCGCGGCAGGACCCCGAGCTCATCGCGCCCGAAGATCGCCTCGGCGAACTCGGGCGCGCACTCGGTGGCGGCCAACCTTCCCAGAGCGCCGCCGGACGCGCCGCCGGGGCAGTTCGAAAGTTCCCGGGCCTGGCCGCCAAAGCCGGTCGGATCGGCGCGGAGCTGGTGCAGGACCTGCTCGGCCTTGGACCGCAGGGCGTCAACCGGTACCCCGGGAGTCACCCCGAACAGAATGTGCCGCGCCCGCACGCGCGCGCCGATCACAAACTCCGCTCGGTGGGCTTCATAGTAGCGCCGGCACTCGTCCTCGCTCGGCACTGCCGGGCGCAGCTCATCGGCAAGCAAGCGCTCGACGGCGGCGCGCACCGCCGCGGGATCATCCTCGGTGGTCAAGCAGACCGGGAGTAATCCCAGCGCCACGGCCTGAAGCCGCAATGCTTCCAGCAGTTCGGCTTCAAGCTCGCTCGCCGGGCCATCCGCGCTCGGATCAGGCTCGGTCCCGGCTTTGCCTGCCACGGCTCTCACCGCCCGGCCGAGATGCGCCGGCTGCGCACCACCTGGTAAGAGCGGGTCACATAACCGACCAGCGCGGAAGGTGACGATGCGCTGCGCCCACTCCCCAAAGGCCATCATCAGAGAGCCGTCCAGATGCTGGGCGGAAACCGCGATGCTGATCAGGCCGAGGAACAGCTGCAGCCACAGCAGTACGGCGATGAAGATGTCAGCGGAGCGCGAATTAGCCAGGATCCGCGGATCGGTCAGCCGGCGATGCAGCAGCATGGTGATGCCAATGAAGGCGGCAAGCCCCGCAATGCCGCCCGAAATCATCGCGCCGAGCTGCTTGTCGGCAGGCGTGACGAAGTGTTCGTAGACTGCGTGCGGGGTCAGCAGCCCGAAGAAGTGCCCGAAAAACAGGAACAACACCCCGATGTGGAACAGGTTGCTGGCCCAGCGCAGCTGGCCGGCGCGCAGCAGCTGCGACGAGTCGGTCTTCCAGCTGTACTGCTCGCGATCGAAACGGACCAGACTGGCGAGCAGGAAGACGCTCAGCGCAACATAGGGGTAGTAGCCGAAGAGCAGGGTGTCGAGGTACGTCATGACGACGCTCCTTGGTGATGAAAGTGGATCGGTTGGACCCCGTCGCGCGGCCGCGCACTGGTCGGACAACCGTCGAAGGCCACCGGCTCTTCCCACAGCACGTCGAGCGGCTGCTCGGGCTCGGCCGCCGCGGCGTCGAGGTCTTCCCCGGCGAACTCGAGCGCGATCGGCAGGAAGTCGGGCAGCTCGCCGCCCGCGAGGTGCATGCCGGCCTGCGCGTAGGTTGCCGCCAGGTCGTAACCGGTAACGAGCCGGCGTTATTGACTACCGTTGCAGGTTATGCAAGTCCGAGCGGAGCGGATTGTCGGCGAAGTTCTGTTTCCAGAGCCGTGGTGTGAGTTGGTCGACGCGTGCGGCCGGGT
>JAHYJF010000268.1 GCA_019428955.1 Burkholderiaceae bacterium | reverse complement strand
AGCGGATGCCGTTGAGGTTGGCCGTGATGATCCGCAAGGCCCTTGCTCTCAGATCACTTGCGCCAGGAGCTCCCGGGCGCTATGGTCATCTCCCGCGCTGCGGCGGTGGTTCAACTCGATAGGACCGGCGGCGAGCAGTTGCGCAAAGTCGGCCGCGGGCATCGGGCGCCCCAACTTGAAGCCCTGCATCCAGTCGCAACCCAGGCCCCGCAACAACGCGATCTGATCGTCAGTCTCGACCCCTTCGGCCACCACCCGGACGCTCAACGCGTGCGCCAGCTCGACCACCGCCCGCACGATCGTGGCATCGTCGGCATTGTTGACTGCGTCGCGCACGAAACTGCGGTCCACCTTGAGCTCGCTAACCGGGAAGCGCTTCAGGTAGGCCAGCGACGAGTAGCCGGTGCCGAAATCGTCGATCGCCACCGCCACTCCAAGCGCATTGATCTGCTCGAGCGCCGCGGTGGTTGCGTCCAGGTCGCTCATCATCGTCGACTCGGTGATCTCGAGCACCAGCCGCTGCGGCGACAGGCCCGAATCCAGCAACGCCGCGCGCACCATCGCCACCAGGTTGCCGTCGCGAAACTGGCGCGCTGAGATGTTTACCGAAATGGTCAACGGGCCGCGCCCGTCAATTCCCCAGGTCATCGCCTGCGCGCAAGCCGTGCGCAATACCCAGGCACCGATCGGCACAATCAATCCAGTGTCCTCAGCCACGTCGATGAACTCCCCGGGCAGGGCCAACTCGCCGTCAGCGCGGTGCCAGCGAAGCAGCGCTTCGGCGCCGACGATAGAACCCTCCCGGCTGTCGACAATCGGCTGGTAATGGAGCTCGAACGCGTTCGCCTCGAGTGCGTGGTGCAGCTCACCGCGCACCGCCACGTAACGGGTCGCTCGTTCGTTGAGTTCGGACGTGTAGAAATGGATCGCATTGCCTCCTCCCAGCTTGGCCTGGTACATCGCGGCATCGGCGTGGCTGATCAGAACGACCGCGTCGCTGCCGTCACGCGGGCAGACACTGACTCCGATGCTCGCCGAGATCAACACCTCACGCCCCTCGACCTCGGCCGGCTGGGCGAGTGTCTCGAGAATTCGGCTTCCGATCTCGTGGGCCGAATCGGGGCCCGCCGGTTCCGAGATCACCACGACGAATTCATCACCACCGAGCCGTGCTACGGTATCCTCGGCACGCACGCAGGCCAGCAGCCGTTGGGCAACCTGTCGGAGCACGGTGTCGCCCACTTCGTGGCCAAGGATGTCGTTGATGTGCTTGAACTCATCGAGGTCCAGCAACAGCACCGCGACCGTCTCCCCGGCACGCCGCGAGCGCTCGATGGCCTGCGCGATCCGCTCGGTTAGCGCTGCCCGGTTGGGCAATCCGGTCAACGAATCGTGGGAGGCCTGGCGCAGCAACTCCTCCTCGTAGCGCTTGCGTTCAGACACGTTCTTCCCGGTGCCGCGGTAGCCGGTCAGCTGTCCCGTCTTATCAAAGACCGGTTCGCCCGATATGCTGCGCCAGCGGACCTGCCCATCAGGGTCACATCGGACGTACTCGTAGTCGCGGAAGGGGCGCTTGGCGCGCAGCAACGCGTCGTAGTTGTGCTGGTGGCGGTCGCTTGAAGTCGACGTGAATTCGTCCGGGGTCTTCCCCAATACATCCTCGAGCCTGCCGCCGGTTAGCTCAAAATAGGACGGCGACAGATAGGTGAGCCGTCGCTCAGCGTCGCGCTCCCAGATCCAATCGGCCGAGAGCTCGTTGAGACGGCGGAAGCGTTCCTCGTTGGCGATCAACTCGGCTCGTTCGCGTTGGAGCGCGGCGTGGGCGCGCCCCAGCGCCTGCACGGGCACCAACAACAGCGTCAGGTAGGTCAGCGCACCAAGCACCGCGCCGACCAGCCCGGCAAACGCCGTGCCGTACCACAGTTCGCGTGCTGGATGAGCGATCACGACCGTACCCAGGCTGCGGCCGGACTCGTAGATTGGTGCGGTACCGCTAAGGACCGGGCCCGAAATGACCGGCCCAATAGTCAGCAAATCGTTGCCAGTCTCGTCGTAGACGACGGCGCGGTCGTCGGTTAGCGGCATGGGATGGTGCCGCAGAAGTTCCTCGAGACGCGGCAATTGATAGATCCATAGTTCCGGGTTGGCGGTGATCAGTTGCGTGATCGCGTCGGCCTTGATGAGGGCCGTGATTTCGACGTGATCAACCAGATTGGCACGTTTCAGGGCGAAGTAACCGCCGGGCAGCGCCACCGCGACGAGCACCGACAACACCAGCGCCGCTCGTCGCAGCAGCGGAATCATCTTGTCAGTAAATATTCTGTGCACGGCTGCAGACAATCATGGAATCCAGTGGCCGCTACGCTCGAGTACCATGCGCCCCGCCGGCGAGCGCACAAAGGTGATGAACCGGGCTACGGCTGGCGCCGGTTTCGGTTTCGTGACGAAGAACAAGCGTTTGAAATACGGATATTGCCCGCTGGCCGCCGCCATCGTGGTGGGCGCGACGCCATTGAGCGCAAGCGGCCGCAGCGCCCGTCCCTCGGAAATGATGAGCGCCAAAGTACTCGGCCCGACCGCTCCCGGGATCGTTTCCAGGTCTTGAGCGGCATCATGGTCACTGACCGCGAATCGCACCCCTGGGCGAGCCTCGGCAAGTGTTGCCGCGGCGCCAACCTCCGGCGAGATACTCTTGACCAGTTTGGTATCGATATCGCTTATCGGCCGCAACACCACGCGCACCCGACTCCCATCGGCCCAAGTCGTTTTCCGGCCGCCATAGATGTCGGCCAATTCCGCGGTGGTGATCGCCTCGCTGGCAGACCGGGCGGCAACCGCGAACACGAACGGGGTGCGGGCGTATTCGATCTCCTGCAGCCCGAGTCGGCGTTCCGCCTCCTTGAGCGGACGCGAGGTCACACTCAGTCCAATCGCGCCGGCGTGCATTGCCTTGATGCTTCCGCCGCTGCCGAGACTGGGTACGGTGGTGATGAGAATCGCCGGATCCTGTCTGGTAAAGGCATCTGCCAACAAGCGCATTGTGCCCAGCGCAGCACCGGTGCCACCGATCCGGAATTCCTCGCCCGCCACCGCCGTCGCGACTCCCAGGGACAAGGTCAACGCGATCACGCGCGTCCAATTCATCGCTCCACTCCTTCGGCCCTGACTTAATTGCGACTTGGCCGCGACCTAATCATGGGTTCAGCAAACTCGCCGCTGATTGTACGCTCGGTCGCGGAGCGAAATGGTGGCGCAAGGTGCGTGTTTGACGCTCGGTCAATGGTGACGGACCGGCGGCCGCAATGAGCACGCCCCGGCCGCCTAGCCAATCCCGCGACGTTGGCGCTCAGGACGCGCGCAGCACCGCCTCAAAATCGCCGGCGGCAACCGGCCAGCCGAGCCGGTAACCCTGCATTCGGTCACAGCCCAAAGCCTTGATCAGACCGATCTGCTCGTCGGTCTCGACCCCTTCGGCCACGACCCGCAGCTGCAGCACATGGCCGAGGTTGACCACCGCGCGCAGGATCATCAGGTCGTCGGCGTCCGAGGGCGCGTCCTGCACGAAGCTGCGATCGATCTTGAGCTCGGTGACGGCGAGGCGCTTCAGGTAGGCGAGCGACGAGTAGCCGGTGCCAAAATCGTCGATCGACACCCCGACCCCGAGTTCGCGAATCCGGGTCAATGTCCCGGCGCTGGCTTCGGTATCGAGCATCATGGTGTGCTCGGTGATCTCGAGGGTGAGCCGCGCCGGATCGAGGCCGGAGGCGAGCAGTGCCGACTTGACAGTCGCGGCGAGATCACCATGGCGGAACTGACGTGCCGACAGGTTGACCGAAACACCGATCGCCCGGGCATCATTGGTTTGCCACGACTGCGCCCACGCACACGCCTCGTGCAGTGCCCAGGCGCCGATCGGCACGATCAGGTCGGTGTCTTCGGCAACGTCGAGGAATTCCCCCGGGGCCACCAGTTCGTCGCCACGACGCCAGCGCAGCAAGGCCTCGGCGCTCACCACCTGGCCACTGCCACAATCGATTATCGGCTGGTAGTGCAGTTCGAATTCGCCCCGCGTCAGCGCGGTGTTGAGACTCGCGCGCAGAGCAATGTAGCGCGCGGCCCGCTGGTTGAGTTCCTCGGTGTAGAAGTGGATCACGTCGCCACCGAGTCGCTTGGCCTGGTACATCGCAGCGTCGGCGTTGCGCAGCAAGGTGTCGGCATCATGTCCGTCGCGCGGATAGAGCGCCACCCCGAGGCTGGCGTTGGTCGAAACCTCACGGTCGATCACCTTGGTCACCGAGTTGATCGCTTCCAGCAAGCGGCTGGCCACCTCATGCGCCACTTCCTCGTCGCCGAGATCCTCGAGCAGGACGACGAACTCGTCGCCGCCCAATCGCGCCACCGTATCCTCGGGTCGAATACAACACTCCAGCCGCCGGGCAACGGCGCGCAGCACCTCGTCGCCGGCCTCATGCCCGAGGGCATCGTTGATCTGTTTGAATTCGTCCAGGTCCAGCAGCAGCACCGCCA
>JAHYJF010000267.1 GCA_019428955.1 Burkholderiaceae bacterium | reverse complement strand
GCGCAGCAACAGCGCGCCTTCGAGCTGCTCCAGAAAATCAAAATGTAGGCAGGGCGCGCAACCCCGATCTCTCCCCAAACCCGCGTCGCCAAAGGACAAACTCGTTCAACGCGGTCCGGAACTTCGGCCTAGCCCATCAACTTTTGCGGCAGCCAGGTCGCGATTTCGGGGAAGAAGCACAGCAACACGATCGCCACGATCATGCAGATCATGAACGGGAATGCGCCGCGCAGGATCGTTCCCAGCGTGACATCGGGCGTGATGCCGTTGATCACGAACAGGTTCAAACCCACCGGTGGCGTGATCAGGCCGAGTTCCATATTGATGGTAAGGATCACTCCGAACCAGATCGGATCGAACCCCATCGCGGTGATTACCGGCATCAGGATCGGGGTGGTCATCAGGATAATGGCCGCCGGCGGCAGGAAACAGCCCGCCACCAGCAGCATCACGTTGATGGCCAGCAGCACGATCCAGCGATTGACCTGCATATCGGCGATCGACTCGGCAACCGCCTGCGTCACCTGCAGCGACGACATCATGTAGCCGAACAGGATCGAGGTGCCGATGATCATCAGCAGCATGCCTGATTCGCGCAGCCCGTCGCGCACGATCACCCACAGGTCGGTTGGCCGCCAGACGCGGTAAATCACGGCCACCATTGCGAGGCACAGTGCCGCTCCGACCCCCGCCGCCTCGGAAGGCGTGGCGATGCCGCCATAGAGTGAGTAGACCACGCCGACGATCACCGCGATGAAGGGCAGCAGGCGCGGGAGCAGTTCGAGCTTCTCCTTGAGCGAGTAGATGCGGTCGTGGTCGATCAGCCTTGTGCCGCGCTTCCAGCTCAGGAACAGCGCCCAGCCCATGAACAGTGCCATCAGCAGCAGGCCGGGAAGAATTCCGGCGATGAACAGCCGTCCAATCGAGGTCTCCGAGGCGATCCCGTAGAGGATCATCGTGATGCTCGGCGGAATAAGTATCCCGAGTGTCCCGCCGGCGGCGATGGCGCCGGTGGCAAGATCGGCGTCATAGCCGCGCTTGCGCATTTCGGGAATCCCCATCTTGCCGATCGCCGCACAGGTCGCCGGCGAGGAGCCGGTGAGCGCCGAGAACAGCGCACAGGCGCCGATATTGCTGATCACCAACGAGCCGGGGATGCGGTGCAGCCAGCGCGCCAGCGCCTCGTAGAGATCGCTGCCGGCGCGCGAAGAAGCCACCGCCGCGCCCATGATCACGAACATCGGCAGCGACACCAGCGTGAAGTCGCTTAGTCCGGCGAAGACCGTTTCGGGCACGAAATTGATGCTGTTCCAGCCGTCGAAGATCACCATGAACAGCAGCGCCACCGCCCCCATGCCAAACGCGATCGGCATCCCGGTGGCGAGCACCACCGTGGTCACCGCGAAAATCAGCAGTCCGATGGCGAGCGGACTCATTGCGCTGGCTCCTCGTTCCAGCCCAGCGGCAAGCCGCGGTGCGAGTACAGCATCCAGAGTTCGGCCGCCAGTTGCAGGCACAGCATGCCCAGCCCGACTGGCACCGACAGGAACGGAATCCACATCCGCGCCGCCCATAACGAGCCGGTGGTTTGGCCGGTCACGAACGCCTCGTGCCACCAGGGCAGGGCAGCATAGAGGAAGAAACCGCAGAACGTCAGCGCAATCAGATGGCCGACGATCAGCAGCCAGCGCCGCGCCCTTGCACCCAGGAGCAGGGGCAGCAAATCCACGGCCACGTGGCCGCGGGTGTGCAGGATGTAGGGCGCGCCCAGGAACGTCGCCGCGATGATCGCGAAGGTGACGAACTCGGTCTGCCAGATCGATGACTCGCCGAGCACGCCCCTCACGAACACCATCTGGCAGACCACGCCGACCGACAGCAGGATCAGCACCGCGGCGACCACACCCATTGACCGGGTCACCGCGGTGACCGCGGTGATCCACAATGGCAGCGGTCTACTTGACACTCAAGGCCTTGTCGATCAATTCCTTGCCGCCTGGCACCTTGTCGGCGAACATCTTGTACGAGGTCTTCTGCGCCACCGCGCGCCAGGCGTCGGCTTCGGCGTCGCTCATGGTGACGACCTCGACCTTGTTGGCCTTGAAAGATTCGACCAGCTTGTCGTCGAGCTTCTTCGACTCGCTCTCGAAATAGGCCTCGGCCCTTGCCCCAGCCGCCATCAGGGCCTTCTTCTGGGCGTCGTCAAGCTTGTCCCAGCTGCGCTTGGAGATCAGCACCGGCTCGTACATGAACCACAGCGCATTGTCTCCCGGGGCGGTAATGCACTTGACCTGCTCGTAGAGACGGAACGATACGAAGCTCCCGGACGAGGTGTCGGTGGCCTGGATCACGCCCTGCTGCATCGCGTTGTAGACCTCGTTGGAGGGGATCGAGACCACCGAGGCGCCCGCACCGGCCCACATCTGCGCGAAGGTGGCGCCGGCCGAGCGGACCTTCAGGCCAGCTGCGTCCTCGGGCTTCTTGATGCATTTCTCCTTGCCGGCGAAGGCCCCGGCGAGCCAGGCGTCGGCCAGCACCTTGACGCCGGCCTGCTCGATGATCGCCTTGATGTCTTTCAGGAATGCCGAATCGTTGATGCGTCGCGCGTGGGCGTGGCTCTTGACGAGACCGGGCATCAGCGTGGCACCGAACTGGGGGTGGAAACCCGAGGCGTAGTCGAGCGGGAACGCGCTCATGTCGATCTGCCCGCTGAGCATCGCCTTCCACTGCTCCCTGGCCTTGACCAGGCTGGAGCCGGGGAAAACCTTGATTTCGAGGCCGACCTTGGCGGCGGCCACGTCGCGGGCCATCATCTGGACCATTTCGTCGCGGACGTCACCCTTGCCCCCTGGGAACTGGTGTGATGCCTTCAGCGTCACCTCGTCGGCCAGCGCACCCGCCAGCGGAAGAACAGCCGCCAGCAACGTCGCCACTACTTTGGTAGCTTGTCCAAGCTTCATCGGTTTATCTCCATTAATGGTGGTCGTGCGCCCGGGTTCAGTCCCAGGCGCAACTCGACCGTCGTCCGGGATTTCGTGAATTGAATCCCAATAGTTCGAACGGCCACAATCCGAAGTAGAAGGTATTGGTCCCGTGTCAGTCAAGGCGGGGAATCCGCAAACGCCGGCAGCCAGCAGCCAGCGCCGCTAGCCGCCGGCGCGATGGACCTGCGCGTGAGTTGCGACCCAGGCCACGCCGTCGGCGCCGATCCAGCCCCGCGCCATGGCGTTGGTGTTGAACGGCGCGACCACCGCTCCGGCGGCGTCGAGTGCGATCACCCCGGCGCCGATGCCATGGCCGGAGAGCTCGTTGAAGATCATCGCATTGGTCGCCTCTTCAAGTCCCTGGCCGGCGTAGCGCAGGCGCGCCGCGATCTCGTGGGCCGCCACGTGGCGGATGAAGATTTCGCCCTGGCCGGTGCACGACACCGCGCACACGCCGTTGGCGGCGTAGGTGCCGGCGCCAATGATCGGGCTGTCGCCTATTCGACCCGGAACCTTGTTGTTGAAGCCCCCGGTTGAAGTCGCTGCAGCCAGGTTGCCCGCCCGATCGAGCGCCACCGCGCCGACCGTGCCGTGACGCTCGGCCTCGCTGGCCTGGGCGCTGGTACCGGCCAGTTCGCGGGCCTTGAGCGACGCCAGAGCCGCGCGCCGCTGGGCGGTGGTGAAGTAGCTGTTGGGCACCGGCGTCATCCCGCAGCGCTCGGCGAACTGGTCGGCGGCGGCGCCGCAGATCAGCACGCAATCGCTGTGCTCCATCACGGCGCGTGCCGCGCGAATCGGATTGCGGATGGTGCGCGCCGCGCAGACCGCTCCGGCGCGCAGCTCGCTGCCGTCCATGATCGCGGCATCGAGTTCGTGATCACCAGCGGAATTGAGCGCCGCGCCGTGGCCGGCGTTGAAGTGTTCGCTGTCCTCCATTACCACCACCGCGGCCTCGACTGCATCGAGCGCCGTGCCGCCGCCGTCCAGTACCCGCCACGCTGCCTGCAGCGAGGCGTGCAGCGCCGCGCGCACCTCGGCCCAGTGATCCGGGTTCCTGAGTTCTTCCTCGAGCGTGCCGCAGCCGCCGTGGATGCCGATGGCAATCGGGTTCTGGTTCATCGCGGCGGCCCTGTCATCGTTGACTTGATTGACTCCAGTCTGGGGCAGGTCCGCGCGTAAAGGCAAGCGCTCGCCAGCCCGGCGTCCCCAAATGCCTTAAAATGACTGGTTGTGACGGTTTTGGCCGTCCCCGACCCCCTCTTTAAGTGACAGCCATGAACCTGGCCCAGGAAGTCGCCCGCCGGCGCACCTTCGCCATCATCTCGCACCCGGACGCTGGCAAGACCACGCTCACCGAAAAGCTGCTGCTGTTCGCCGGCGCGATCCACATCGCCGGCAGCGTCAAGGCGCGCAAGGCCAGCCGCCACGCCACCTCCGACTGGATGGAGATCGAGAAACAACGCGGCATCTCGGTGGCGAGCTCGGTCATGCAGATGGAATACCGCGACTGCGTGATCAACCTGCTCGACACCCCGGGCCACCAGGACTTTTCCGAGGACACCTACCGGGTGCTGACCGCG
>JAHYJF010000266.1 GCA_019428955.1 Burkholderiaceae bacterium | reverse complement strand
GCCTATCCCGCCAGCGTCGACGCCGGCACCGTCGCACGCTCCAACCGGATCCACGCCCGACTCAAGGCTACGGCGCAGCGCCATCCGGGACTGCTCGAGCGAATCGCGAAGCTGCCGATGTACGCGCGTTACCGGGTGGCCGGTTGTCGCGTCGGAGTCGTGCATGGCGACGCCGAATCGCTCGCGGGCTGGAACTTTGACGTGACCCAACTCGACGACCCCCGGGGTCAGCCCGGGCTGTGCGCATCATTCGCAGCGGCCGACGTCGACCTGTTCGCCAGCACCCATACCTGTCTGCCGGCCATGCGTGAAATCGCTCTGCCAGCGGGGCGCCGCGGCTGGGTGGTGAACAACGGTGCCGCCGGCATGCCCAATTTCGCAGGTGCTCTCGCCGGCCTGTGCACGCGCATTGCGATCACACCCTCACCCCATCAGGTATTGCACGAAGGTCGGATGGCCGGGGCACATGTCGCTCTACTGCCGATACACTACGATGTGCAGCGTTGGCAGAAGGAATTTCTGGCTCAGTGGCCGGTGGGCTCGCCGGCCTGGCGGTCGTACTTCGAGCGGATCACGCGTGGTCCGTCCTTCACCGCGTCTCAGGCCCTGGTCGGCAAGCGCTGACTGTGACCTGCCGCACTCACCTTGCAGCGAGGAATCGATGGACATCAAGGCACTGACTTTTGATACCGGCGGCACCGTCCTCGACTGGCACGGCGGACTGGTTGCCGAATTGAACCGGATCGGCGCCATTCATGGACAGGAAGTGGACTCGCACCGGGTGGTCAACGACTGGCGGCGCCGGGCGATGAAGGCCATCGTCGGGCAGATCCGTCCGAGCTTCAACATGGACGACGTTCATCGTCAGACGCTGGAACAAACCCTCGGGCACTTTGGTCTCGATCATTTCACCGCCGACGAGCGCGATGGACTCTGGCGCACCTGGCACCGGCTCGACACCTGGCCCGACTTCCCGGCCGCCCTGGCGACCCTGCGCCGCGCGTTGCCGGTGGTGTCGTTCACCATGTTGCCGACCTCGTTGGTGGTCGATGTCTCGCGGCGCAACGGCATCACCTGGGACGCCACGATCTCGTGCGAAATGATCGGCGTCTACAAGCCGCACGCCGACGCCTATGCAACGGCGGCACGCTGGCTGGGCTTGCAACCGGCCCAGATCCTGATGGTCGCGTGCCACAACTTCGATCTCAACGCGGCGCATCAGGCGGGGTTCCGGACCGCCTTCGTGCGCCGCCCCGACGAATGGGGCCCTGAGGGGCCGCCGGATCCGCATCCAAACATGGCCTATGACTTTATCGAGGACGGATTCGACGCGCTCCAGCGCAAGGTTCTGGCGGGCAGCTAGGTCGAACCTGAGAGGGCGACGCTCGGTTGCCCATCCCGTCGCCATCATCGCCATTGGCGCGCTCAGTTGCATTGTCGGTGGCTGGTGGAGCCAGCGCATCGGCAGCGCCCGGGTGGCGGCCGTGGCGCTGGCGCTGTCGGCCCTGTGCTGTGCGCTGTTTCCGCTCGTCGGCGCCTGGCCAGCCTGGGCCAGGACCACTTTGTTGCTGTTGTGGGGCGCTGCAGTTGTGGCCGACTCGCCCCATTTCTCGGCACTTTCCGCCCGCGCCTGCGGACCCGAGATTGTGGGCAGTGCGTTCGCGTTTCAGAATTCCCTGGGCTTCGCGATCACCATGGTGTCGATCCGGCTCGGCACGGCTTGGGTGGGAGCGTGGGGCATGGATATCGCCTGGTTGCTGCTCCCCGGTCCGCTGCTCGGGCTCGTTGGGTTGTATCCACTCCGGCGGGCGGGGAGTGAGCGCGGTTGATGGCAAATGGCTCATATTCCCACGGTGAGATCGAGCCCCGGTTCGGCCTTCAGCGACTGCAGGACCTTCGCCTGCGCTCGACAGGTCGGACACCAATCGGCGTGGAAGTGCAGAGCAACCGGTTGGTTGGCGATCTGCGCCGCGGCCAGGGCGCTAGCCGAGTAGGGCTAGATGTCGAGCGCGTGGGCCAGCGCGGCGCCACAGACGAGGAACAGGGCGACGATGAGTTTGGCAATTCTCATAAGGCGGCTCCAGCGCTGACGGGGTTGGGAAGTTGGCATTCGTAGCGGCTGCGACCGGTCAGATGCGCCACCAGCCGGTTCGCGGAATTGCCCCCACAGCCAATAGACGAGGTCTGTGCCTGATTCCTTACACGGCTTGCATGAGGCCCGCCCTGTGCATCATCGTACCGGTGCTCAATGAGGCGGAGAACCTCGCCGCCCTGCTGCTGCATCTGCAACCGCTGCGACGGCGCGGCGCCCGCGTGGTCGTAGTGGACGGGGGCAGCACCGACGATAGCCTGGCGCTTGCGCGCGCCAACTCCGATCTGGCGCTGCTTGCTCCGCGTGGTCGGGCGGCGCAGATGAATGCCGGGGCGGCCGCCTGCCCCGCCGACGTGCTGTGTTCCTGCATGCCGACACCCGCCTGCCGGCGAACGCCGATGTGCTGGTGCGGCGCGCGACCCTGGGCCCCTTTGCATGGGGCCGCTTCGACGTCCGGATCGCCGGCGATCACCGCTTGCTGCGCTGGATCGGCACGATGATGAACCACCGCTCACGCTGGACCGGGATCGCCACCGGCGACCAGGCGCTGTTCGCCCGTCACGAACTGTTTCGCAGCGCCGGCGGTTTTCCGGACCTTCCGCTGGCGGCCCGGATCGTGGGCATCTGCGATGCTTTCGATGCGATGACCAGCGCGCGGCCCTATCGCGCGGGCATGCCGGTCAGCGCGGCTCTCGCACAGATCAGATCCGGACTCGGCAGGAAGTTCGACGAACCGTTTGGGCAACATCTGCTCGCTCTGGGTGACGAGGGTCTGCTGGCGCACATCACCGGCCACAGCGACGACGGCATCCCGCTGCAGGAGTGCACGACCTGCGGCCCACCTTTGGTGGTACGGCGCGAACAACGCGCCGGCGCCGCACTTTTTTGCCGCTCCTGCGGCGCGGGTTACCGCCTCGAGGGGGGGCGACGACGCCCCGCTCAAAGCCTTCGCCACCGGCCGGATGGGTTCCTCCGCCGAACTCGAACCGGTCGTCGACAACGAACTGATCGCACGCTTCATTCGCGACACCGCCCGCCGCGCTTTGCTCTTGGTCTGAGGAATAGCGCGTTGCAGTGCCGCGCTTGGTGGTCTGTAAGGAATCAGGCCGGCACAGCGTCCAATTGGTTGACCCCATTCTCATCGCAAGGAGGTCCCCATGCCCCAGCGAAGAACTGCCCTCATCACCGGATCGACCAGTGGTATCGGTCTGAGCCTTGCCACCGCATTCGCCGCCAAGGGAATGAACGTTGTGCTCAACGGTTTCGGGGACCCCGTCGAGATTGAATCACTGCGCTCCCGCCTCGCGCACACCCACGGCGTGGAGGTGCTCTACGACGGCGCCGACATGAGCCGCCAGGAGCAGATCGAGGCCATGATGGCGCGCACGGTGGAGCGTTTCGGCGGTGTCGACGTGCTGGTCAACAACGCCGGCATCCAGCACGTGGCCCCGGTCGACGAGTTCCCGGTCGAGAAGTGGAACGCCATCCTGGCCATCAACCTCACGGCCGCCTTCCACACCACGCGCCTGGCCCTGGCGCACATGAAGTTCAATGGGTGGGGGCGCATCGTCAACATTGCTTCGGCGCACGCACTGGTGGCCAGCCCGTACAAGGCAGCCTATGTTGCGGCCAAACACGGCATCGCCGGATTCACCAAGACGGTGGCGCTCGAAGTGGCCGAGCTCGGCATCACCGCCAACGCCGTGTGTCCCGGTTACGTGCTTACGCCCCTGGTGGAGCAGCAGATTCCCGCCACCGCCAAGGCGCGCGGGCTTACCGAGGAACAGGTCAAGCGCGACGTGTTGTTGGCCGCGCAGCCGACCAAGCGCTTTGTCACCACCGACGAGGTCACCGATCTGGTGATGTTTCTGTGTTCGGACGCGGCGGCATCGATAACGGGCGTTGTGCTGCCGGTCGACGGCGGCTGGACGGCGCAGTGATGGCTGCAGCCGACCCCACCATCAGCGTTGTACCCGTCCTGGAATTGCCGTCGATGCCGATGGCGTCGCCCTCGTATCCGCGCGGACCATACCGTTTTGTCCAGCGCGAGTACCTGATCGTCACCTACATCAGTGATGCGGATGCGATTCGCGCGGCGTTGCCCGCTCCCCTCGAACCCGACGGCTCAGGCCAGGTGTTCTACGAATTCATCCGCATGCCGGACTCGGCCGGGTTTGGCGACTATACCGAATCCGGCGCGGTGAACCACGACACGCTCACCGGCGTGCTGGACTACGCCGGCATCCAGGTTGCCGTGGCCACCATGGGCTACAAACACCAGCACCTGCTCTACGATGTCGACGGCCGCAAGGCCTGCTCATCGGCGTCGATCATCGCCAAGATGAGCCAGACCCAGGTCAACCTGAAGCTCATTCCGCACGTGGACGGCACGCCCGCGATCGCACAGCTGCTGGCCTACGAACTTACCGATATACAGGTGCACGGCGCCTGGTCCGGCCCGGCACGGCTGCATCTGG
>JAHYJF010000265.1 GCA_019428955.1 Burkholderiaceae bacterium | reverse complement strand
GCTGACGCGGCTGTGCCTGGCACAGCACCGCCGTTATCGGGCCGCTTTGCCCGAGTCGAACCTGCGCCAGTACTACGACGCAATTCGCTTCATTGCATCCCAACCCGACGTGGCCGGGGTACGCGACGCCTTGCTGGCCGCGGCCGACGAGGATGACTACTTCCGGGTTCCGGCCGACAACCTCGCCAACGGCTCGCCGAGTGCGGCCTGCGTCAGCTTCGAATACTTGCGGCGCTCGCGACAGCTCTCACTCGCGGAGGTGTTGGCACTCGATCTGATGCTTGCCACCAGACTCATGCGCAGTCACGACTTCATCGAAGGGGTCCGCGCGCTCCTGCTCGACAAGGACCGTGTTCCGCGCTGGTCTCCGGTGAGTTTGGATGAAGTCGATCAGGCCGGTATCGAGCGGCATTTCAGACCCTAGCCGCGCAGTACGACGGCGCCCCGGCCCAGCGCGACTATGAGCACCATCACGGCGGCCACGATCCAGGTCGAGGCCCCGACGGTTTCGCCGTTGATCAGACCGGCGAAGATCAGCGTCAGGAAGAGCTGTAAGAGCTGAACCTGAGAGACCCGCGCCACCCCGCCGATGGCCATGCCGCCGTACCAGAAGAAGAATCCGAGCAACTGGCTTAACACCGCTACGTAGGCAAACGCTCCCCAGGCTTGCCACGAGACGTGGGCCAAGGGTGTGACTACGGTGAGCCACGCGGCTGGCAGCAGCAGGATCGGGGCGCTGAATATACCAGGATCCAGCAAATCGTCTGCCAGCCGCCGAGATGGCGCGAGAGCATGCCGCCGTAGCCGTAGCCGAGCGCGCCAGCTGCTACCGCTCCGAGCAGCGCCAGATCGCCGCTGCTAAGTGTGCCGCTGCCGCGCGAGAAAGCGAAGCCGAGCACCACCGCGCTGCCGGCCAACGCGGCCGCAACCTCGGCCCGGCCGAAGGCCAGCCAGACCGGGGCGATATCGGCCACCGCCAGGCGCGTCATCGGCAGGGTCAGCGAAAAGGCCAATACGCCGAGAAATCCCAGCGCCATGCCCCGCGATACCGCACGCCGGCTGGCATGCTCCTCGGCCGCCAGCACTTCGTGTTCCGGAGTGGTGCCGCGCTCGGGGTGGCTCATCGCCTGGCGTTCAATTGAGCGCCATCCAGGCCGCGGTCGCGACCAGCGACGCCCCCAGGAAACCGTTGAACCAGGCGAGGCGGTTGCCGCGGGCGAGCCAGTGGCGCATGGCCGAGCCGAGCCATGCCCAGATGAGGAGCGCGATCATGCAGCAGCTGACAAAGATGGTGACGATCAGCAGCGACCCCAGCCACCTGGGACTGGCGAGCTCCTGGTAGGCGCCGACGGTGCCGGCAATCAGCATCCAGGCCTTGCCATTGGCAAACTGCAGCAGGACACTTTCGTGGACCCGCGGCGGGCGCGCCGCGCGGCGCTCGGTGACGGCGCGCGAACGGGCGATCTGCAGGCCGAGCCAGCACAGGTAGCCGATTCCCAGCCAGCGCAGGGCGAGCCCGGCGGCGGAGCTGGCCGCGAGCAGTCCGTGGGCGCCGACCAGCGTGAAGCCCAGCATTGCCGCAAAACCGATCGCAACGCCTAACATGTGCGGACCGATGGTGCGCGCCCCGAAGTTTGCCGCGGTCGCCAGCGCCAGGGCGGTATTTGGTCCGGGCGTGATCGATCCGACCCAGGCGAACCAGGAAAAGGCGGCGAGCAGCGGGATGTCGACGTGCAGCGTCTGCATGGTCACCTGGCCGGTGGGGTCAGATAGTAGCCTATCGCCGAGCCCCTTGAAATTTGCCCCGGGGACACCATTTGAATCAAGTTAACCGGCATTTTCGCTCAACTTTCCCCGGGGTATTGATGGCAATGAAAGAAACGCTCGGATTCCAGGCTGAGGTCAAACAGCTCCTCAAGCTGATGATTCATTCCCTTTACGGCAATCGCGAAATCTTCCTGCGCGAACTGATCTCCAATGCTTCGGACGCGTGCGACAAGCTGCGCTTCGAGGCTCTCGACAAACCCGAACTCTACGGCGGCGACACCGATCTCGAGATCAGGGTGAATTTCGATCCCGAGGCACGCACCATTACGGTCAGTGACAACGGCATCGGCATGTCGCGCCAGGAGGCCATCGACAACCTCGGAACGATCGCCCGCTCGGGCACCCAGGAATTCCTCGGTCAGATCTCCGGTGACAAGAAACACGACGCGCAGCTGATCGGGCAGTTCGGGGTCGGCTTCTATTCGGCGTTCATCGTTGCGGACAAGGTTTCTGTGGTGTCGCGCCGCGCCGGCGCCGGCGCGGACGAGGGCGTGCGTTGGGAGTCGGACGGCACCGGCGAATTCAGCGTCGAGAACTTCCCCCGCGAGGCCCGCGGCACCGAGGTAACCCTGCACCTGCGCGCACCGGCGGAGGGCGAGAGTGATGCCGGCGGCGCCGACGAACTGCTTGACGACTGGCGGCTGCGCTCGATCGTGCGCAAGTACTCGGACCACATCTCGCTGCCGATCAAGATGCACCAGCGCGAGTGGGACAAGGACAAGGGCCAATACCGCACCCTCGACGAACTCGATACCGTCAACCAGGCGAGCGCGCTGTGGGCACGGCCCAGGAATGAGATCACGGCGGAGGAATACCACGACTTCTATCGCCACCTGACCCACGACGAGGCCGATCCACTGGGCTTCACTCATAACCGGGTCGAGGGCCGCACCGAATATACCCAGCTACTGTTCCTGCCTGGCACCGCGCCTTTCGACATCTGGGACCGTGAGCACCGCCACGGTATCCGGCTCTACGTGCGGCGAGTGTTCATCATGGACGACGCCGAGCAGTTGTTGCCGGCCTATCTGCGCTTCGTGCGGGGAGTCGTTGACTCCGGTGATCTGCCGCTCAACGTGTCGCGCGAAATCCTCCAGGAGTCACGCGACGTCAAGTCGATTCGCGAGGGCTGTACCAAGCGTGTGCTGACGCTGCTCGAGGAGATTGCCGATAACGACGGCGAGAAATACCAGAGCTTCTGGAAGGAATTTGGCCAGGTCCTGAAGGAAGGACTGGGCGAGGATTTCGGCAACCGCGAGCGCATCGCCAAGCTGCTGCGCTTTGCGAGCACCAAGGGCGATGGTTCGGAGCAGAAGGTCGGCCTGGCGGACTATCTGGGCCGGATGGTCGAGGGGCAGGAGAAGATCTACTACGTCACCGCCGACAGCCACGCCGCGGCCGCCAACAGCCCGCACCTGGAAGTCTTTGTCCGCAAGGGAATCGAAGTGCTGCTGCTCTCGGACCGGATCGACGAGTGGATGCTCTCGCACCTCCAGGAGTTCGATGGCAAGGAACTGGTCTCGGTGAGCCGGGGCGACGTCGACCTGGGCAAGCTCGCAGATGAAGAGGAGAAAGTGGCGCAGGTCGAGGCGACCGCGGAGTTCAAGGACGTGGTCGCCGCCGTCCGGGAGGCGCTGGGCGAGCAGGTCAAGGACGTGCGCATCACCAACCGCCTGATCGATTCCGCTTCCTGCCTGGTTTCGGAGGAAGGTGAGATCAGCGGCAATCTCGAACGACTGCTGCGCCAGGCAGGGCAGAAGGTGCCCGAGCGCAAGCCGATTCTCGAGATCAATCCCGCGCACGCGCTGGTCCGACGCCTGCTTGAAGATCGTTCGCGGGTCGCGGACTGGTCGCAGTTGCTGCTCGACCAGGCGGTGCTGGCCGAAGGGGGGCAGCTCGAGGATCCAGCCGGGTTCGTGCGCCGGCTCAATGCCATGCTGGTTACGGTAGTTCCCGGCGCCTGACCGGGGTCATGCCGGCAACTGGTGCACTGGTTGGCCTCCCGCCCGTGATCGGGCGGGATTCCCGCATCCTGGTGCTCGGCAGCTTTCCCAGTGCCGCCTCGCTGGCCGCAGGTCATTACTACGCCCATCCCCGCAACCAGTTCTGGCCGATCATCTCGGCCGTCCTCGGCACCGATCTGACGAACATCGCCTTTGCGCAGCGCTACCGCGCGGTGCGCCAGGCGCGAATCGGCATCTGGGACGTACTCGGGGCCTGTCGTCGCACCGGCAGCCTCGATGCCGCCATCAGGGATCCCCGCGCCAACGACTTCAGTGCACTGGCGCGGCGCGCGCCCCGGTTGCGGAGGGTGCTCTTCAACGGAGCTGCCGCAGCGCGGCAGGCGCGTGAACTCGAACGCCTGGGCTACGAGGTGAGGGTGCTGCCGTCGACCAGCCCGGCGCACGCTGCCCGCTCGCTCGCCCAGAAGCTTGCCCTGTGGGCGCCTGCCTTGCGCCTCGACGATGAGCCGGGCTGAACGATTCCGGCGGCAGCCGGACCCGCCGATCACGCTCTCGGAAGAGGGTGGGGTGCGCTACCTGCACTTCGGCAGCCGATGGATCCAGGGCGCGATGCGCTTGCGTTCGCCCGACCGGCTGGAACTGGAGTACCTGCAGCGCATGATGGCCTGGCTGTTGTTCGTCGCCGAGCCGGCGCAGATGCTGCAGATCGGTATCGGGGCGGGGGCGCTGATTCGTTTTTGTCATCGGCGCCTGCCGGCGACGAGCGTTACGGCGGTCGAACTCTCGGCCCTGG
>JAHYJF010000264.1 GCA_019428955.1 Burkholderiaceae bacterium | reverse complement strand
GCATGGCGATCCGGGTGGCGGAACTCGCGCGCGCGGGGCTGACCCCCGACTGGATGCCAGGCGCTGTGCCGCGCTGCGTACCGGTCGAGGTCAAGCGCAACCAGCATGGCGAGCGGGCCACAACCATCGTGGTCGGCATCGAACGTGTCCTCACCCGCGGCAAGTGGCGCACTGTCGAGGTGCTGGCCTGCCCGGTCACCTTTTCACCGCATCCGCAGCAGATTGCGTCGGCGCGGCGCGGTTATGAGGACTGGCGGCGGGCGCTGGGCTGGGTGCGGGAGGGGTTGATTGCCGGTGGCATGTTGCGGGAGGTAGACGTCACGGCGATAATGCCGAAGGCGCGGCCGTGGCTCCGGAAAGAAGAAGGGTATTCTGGACGCTTTTGATCGGCTACGGAGCGGATTTTATTGGTCGCACGCCACGCATTTCATCGCTAAGCTGATGAAAAATATTGGCAGGGATGCTCATGACAGCCATCGACCGAATCCTCCAAACCTACCGCGATGCCGCTGTCACCGAACGGGAAAAGGGCACCTACTTTGAGCGTCTCGGGATGGCGTTCTTTCTGAATGACCCGGTTCAAGCCGAAGAATATGAAGCGGTCTGGCCCTGGTCCGAATGGGCCAATGCCAATGGCTGGGATGGTAAGGATGTCGGGATCGATCTGGTTGCCAAGCTGCGCAATGAGGTCGGCTTCGCGGCCATACAAGCGAAGTTCTACGCTGCAGGCACCCGAATCCAGAAAACGCATATTGACAGCTTTATCTCCGCTTCCGGCAAAGAGCCGTTCCGCAGGCGTGTCGTACTCGACACGACAGAAAAGGAATGGAGCCCCAACGCAGAAGAGATGATCCGCGATCAGGCGATCCCGGTTGTGCGGATCGGCCTGACCGATCTTCGCGAGAGCCGGATCAACTGGACGATATTTGAAGCACGTGGCGAGGTCGTTCTCGCGGCAAAGAAATCGCTCATGCAGCATCAGCGCGATGCCCTGGCCGAAGTCAGTAAAGGTCTTGCGGCGACGGACCGTGGCAAAATGATCATGGCTTGCGGCACCGGAAAAACATTCACCTCGCTGAAGATTGCCGAAGCCATCGCAGGCAAGGGCAAGCGCGTGTTGTTCATGGTGCCGTCACTCGCGCTGATGTCCCAGACTGTTCGCGAGTGGACCAATGATACGGAAACGCCAATCCGTGCCTTTGCGGTCTGTTCGGACGTTCATGTCGGAAAACGCCGCAAGCATACTGAGGACGTGGCCGAGATCGAGATCCATGACCTTGCCTTTCCGGCAACCACCGATCCTGCAAAGGTTGCCGAAAAGGCTGGCGAGGACGATCCCGAACGGATGACGGTCGTTTTCTCGACCTATCAGTCCATCGTCACCTTGTCCCGCGCACAGGCGGCGGGGCTGCCCGACTTCGACCTGATCATCTGCGACGAGGCGCATCGCACAACCGGCGCCACGCTGGACGGCGAGGAAGAGTCGAATTTCGTCAAGATTCACAGCAACGACAACGTTAAGGCCCGTAAGCGCCTCTACATGACCGCCACGCCCCGGATCTTCGGTGACAATGTTCGCAGCAAAGCGGATGAAGTCGGCGCCGAATTGGCCTCAATGGACAACCCCGCCCTTTTCGGCGAGACCCTGTTTTATCGGGGCTTTGGCTGGGCGGTGCAGAATGGCCTGCTCACCGATTACAAGGTCATCGTGCTGGCGATGGACGAGGGGCTGGTCAGCGCGGCCGTGCAGAAGCGGCTCGGCGATGCGGCCAGCGAACTGGTGTTGGACGACGCCACAAAGATCATCGGCTGCTACAAAGCGCTGACCAAGATCGACCTGAAAGCCGATGTCGCCGCCGATCCGCACCCGATGCGCCGCGCGCTGGCCTTCGCCAGAGACATTCGCAGCTCCAAACTGATCCGCGACGAATTCACCGCCGTGGTGGATGAATACCATGGTGAAGACAGCTTGATCGAAAGTGACGAGCCGTCCACCCATCTCCAGTGCGAAATCGAGCATGTCGACGGCACCTTCAACGCCAAGACCCGCGGTGCCCTGCTGGATTGGCTGAAAGCCGATGCGGGCGAAAACACCTGCCGCATTCTTACCAATGCCCGCTGCCTGTCCGAGGGCGTCGATGTTCCCGCCCTCGACGCCATCATGTTCCTGCATCCCCGCAAGAGCCAGATCGACGTTGTCCAGTCGGTCGGTCGCGTCATGCGCCGGGCCGAGGGCAAGAAGATGGGCTACGTCATACTGCCCGTGGGTGTGCCCGCCGGTGTGCCGCCGGAACAGGCGCTTAATGACAACGAACGCTATCGCGTCGTTTGGCAGATCCTGAACGCCCTGCGCGCGCATGACGAACGCTTTGATTCCACCATAAACAAGATGTCGCTCGGCCAGGACATCAGCAACACCATCGAGATCGTCGGCATTTCTGCTGATTCAGAGGAGCTGAAATCTGTCACCGCCGTCGTGCAAAACCTGCCGACCAAGACCAAGGCCGCCGGGTCTGGTATCGGCTCCGGCAGTGGTGGTGACGGCGATGACGTCATCGAAGGTCCCGAGCCCCGCCAAACCGAGATGACCTTCTCGATCGACGAGTTCTCCCGCGCCATCATGGCCAAGATCGTCAAGAAATGCGGCACCCGCGACTACTGGGAGGATTGGTCAGCCTCCATCGCCGAAATCGCCAAAAACCACATCACTCGCCTGACTGCCTTGCTGAAAACACCAGATACAGTGGCACGCCAAGCATTCGATGCGTTCCTCGTCGAGCTCCGCGACGATCTGAACGACACCATCTCTGAGGGCGACGCCATCGAGATGCTGGCGCAGCACATCATCACCCGGCCCGTCTTCGAGACCCTGTTCGAAGGCCACAAGTTCACCGCCGAAAACCCCGTTTCCCGCGCCATGCAGCGCGTGCTGGATGTGCTGAACGAGGCCAACCTCGACAAGGAATCCAAAGACCTCGAAAAGTTCTACGCCAGCGTCAAGCTGCGGTCACAAGGCATCACCGATCCCCAGGCCAAACAGAAACTGATCGTCGAACTGTACGACAAGTTCTTCCGCCGCGCCTTTCCCCGCACCACCGAAAAGCTGGGCATCGTCTACACCCCGGTCGAGATCGTCGATTTCATCATCCATTCGGTGAACGAGGTGCTGCAGTCCGAATTCGGCCAAACCCTCGGCTCCCCCGGCGTTCACATCATCGACCCCTTCACCGGCACCGGCACCTTCATCACCCGGCTGCTGCAATCCGGCTTGATCGCGCCCGAGGAGATGGAGCACAAGTTCCGCCACGAGATCCACGCCAACGAGATCGTTCTGCTGGCCTATTACATCGCCGCGATCAACATCGAGGCGGTCTATCACGGGCTGCAAGGCGGCGATTATGTGCCCTTCAAGGGCATCTGCCTGACCGACACCTTCCAGATGTATGAAAGTGACGACCTGATCTCGCATTACATGCCCGACAACTCGGAGCGGCGGAAGCGGCAGAAGGCGACAGATATTCGAGTGATCGTGGGAAACCCACCCTATTCGGCCGGACAGAAAGACGAAAACGACAACGCGGCCAACGTCTCGTATCCTGGGCTTGATGAAAAAATTCGTGTAACATATGCCGCACGTTCAAGCGCGACCCTTCAGAGAAAACTCTACGATAGTTATATTAGAGCAATTCGGTGGGGCAGCGACCGTATAGGTGACGCTGGTGGGGTAATGGCCTACGTCTCAGGAAGCGGTTGGATCGAGCGTGGATTTGCGGACGGAATGCGAAAGTGCCTCGCAGAAGAATTCTCCAACCTCTATATTTTTCGACTTCGTGGTGACATTCGAAAGAACATGCTTAGCAAAGGACGCGCGGGAGAAGGGGGAAACGTGTTTGGTTCGGGAAGCATGACTGGCGTTGCAATCTCCATATTTGTCAAGAACCCTAATGCGGGAGAATCTGGCATAATCAGGTCGTTTGACATTGGAGATAACTTAGCTGAGCAACAGAAGCTTTCGATCATACGCGAACTGGGTAGCTTGAGAGGGATTGGGAACGATTGGATTGATGTCGTTCCGGACAGTCATGGAGATTGGATCGATCAAAGAGCTCAGGGATTTGAAGAATTCATCAAAATTGGAGACAAAAAGGACAAAGGCGCGCTCCAGATTTTTGAGAATTACTCCTTGGGTATTGCGACTAATAGAGATGTTTGGTGCTATAACTCGAGTTTTGGAAGCCTAGAAGGAAATGTTCGGGGTCTCATAGACTTCTACGCGTCAGAGATGTCACGGAAGAAGGCATCCGGGTTCGCTGGCGATATATCATCTTTTGTTGACAGTGATCCATCCAGGATTAATTGGACGCATAATCTTAAGAATGACCTCGAGAGAGGAATGTCTTTGCGGTTCAATGACGGTAGAATCGTAGTGTCTTCATATCGCCCATTCACAAAGCTCTGGCTTTATCGATTGAGCAACCTGTTGTCTGGAAATTCTGCTGAGAGCGGGTCACGCATCCTGGCATTCCCATTTGATGTAGGCCTTTGTGTCGGAGGCCCATTTCTCGTCGATCTCGACCAGCACGGCGCTGACG
>JAHYJF010000263.1 GCA_019428955.1 Burkholderiaceae bacterium | reverse complement strand
CGGCCGCCAGGAACAGGACCTTGCGCTGGCGGGCGAAGTCCGAAACCGCCAGTCCGACGTGCGACAGGAAGGTTCCGAAGATCGCGGCGACTTTCTCGCGCGCCACCAGTTCCTCGGCAGCCCGCACGGCATCGCCGGGGTTGCCATTATCGTCGCGCGACACCACCTCGAGCTGGCGACCGAGCACGCCGCCCGCCGCGTTCACTTCCTCGAGAGCCAGTTCCCAACCCTTGCGATATGGTTCGAGAAAAGCCGCCTGGGCCTTGTAGCTGTTCAGTTCCCCGATGCGGATGGGTTGCGCGCTCGCCACCGAGCCCGATAGCAGTGCAGCAAGCGCCAGCAGCCAGCCCGAGTTCTTCCAGTGGTTCATGTCCTAGTCCTGTTGTGTGCCCGAGATTGCGGTCGCTGGCCAGTTCATGGCGCAACGCCAGACCAACAAGGATAACCCGAGGCGCGGCACGGGCGCGGCACGGCACGGCACGGGCGCGGCACGGCACGGCACGGCACGGCACGGCACGGCACGGCACGGCACGGCACGGCACGGCACGGCACGGCACGGCACGGTAGAATCTACCGATCTTCCCGCTTTTTAGGCCGCCTGATCATGACCCACGTCGTTACCGAATCCTGCATCCGCTGCCGCTACACCGACTGCGTCGACGTGTGCCCGGTCGACTGTTTCCGCGAAGGTCCCAATATGCTCATCATCGACCCTGATGAGTGCATCGATTGCGCCGTTTGCATCCCGGAATGCCCGGTCGAAGCGATTTACGCCGAGGAAGATGTCCCCGCCGGGCAGGAAAAGTTCATCGAGATCAATGCCGAACTTACCAAGATCTGGCCCAGCATCACCCGCTCCAAGGAAGCCCTGCCCGACGCCGACGAGTGGGCGGACGTCAAGGACAAGCTGAAGCACCTGCAGCGTTGAGCGCGCCGCAGCGGCAGCCGGAACTGGCGCTCGGGTTCGGATTCAGCTTCACCGCCCTCCACGACCAACCGGGCCTGGCTCGGCTGGATACCTGCTTCCTTGAATGGTTACGCGGCCGCGACGCCGGGCTGGCCGAGCAGTTGCTCGCGGCCCGCGCGGCCCCGCCCGAGGACGCCCGCGACCAGGCAGCGCTGCTGCTCACGCTCGGGCCGCAGCTCGAAGCCTTCGTGGCCGCGCTGTTCGACATCGAGCAGGAGGCGGCAGAACTGGCCGCGATGCACGACGCCCTGGCGCCGCTGCTGCGGGTCAAGTGGAAGTTCGTCAAGCGCCAGGCGTTGCTGGGCGTATCAGCCGAGACGCTGGCCGATTTCGATTCGCTCGGCGCCGAGGAAAAGATCTGCGGCTGGCTTGGCGGAGCCTTTGAAGAGCTCGCCTTCGCAGTCGCTATCGAGAGCTGGCAAGGGCTCGAGAAGGAAGGTGACGAGGGCTCGCGCGCCACCGCCCGGGAACGGCTCGAGTTGGCGCTGCGCTATTGCGCCTGGGCCGCCGGCACGCCGGCCGGTCAGCAGCGTCACCAGCACGGCGTGCTCTTTCGCCAGCCCGAGAAGACTGATCCCCTGGCGCTGCTCCCCAAGGTCCGCGAGGTCATCCGCCAAGACCTGGGTGGTATCCCGGTCCGGGTCATCTCTGCCGGCCACGAGCGCCATCGCCAGGGCTTCGCGCTAACCGACCAGGGCACCGATCTGGCCGGCGCGCTCGACCAGGCGAAGTACTGCCTGCTGTGCCACGATCGCAAGAAGGATTCCTGCTCCAAGGGATTGCCGGCAAAGGCCGCCAAGGGCGAAGCCCGGCCGCTGCGGCGCTTCAAGCAGACGGTCTTCGGGGTCGAACTGGCGGGTTGTCCGCTCGAGGAACGGATTTCCGAGTTCCACAGCCTGAAGCTGCAGGGTTGCGCGATCGCGGCGCTGGCCATGATCACGATCGACAACCCGACCGTCGCAGCTACCGGGCACCGCATCTGCAACGACTGCATGAAGGCCTGCATCTATCAGCAGCAGACCCCGGTCGATATTCCGCAGGCCGAAACCCGCACTCTCAAGGATGTCTTGGGCCTGCCCTGGGGATTCGAGATCTACGCGCTGTTGACGCGCTGGAACCCGCTCAACCTGACCCGTCCGTTTCCCAAACCGGCCACCGGCCGCAAGGTCCTGGTAGCGGGGGTCGGGCCGGCCGGATTCACCCTGGCCCACCACCTGATCAACGACGGCCATTCGGTGGTCGCGGTCGACGGACTGAAGATCGAACCGCTGCCCCCCGCGCTCTCGGGGGTCAATGCCGACGGCAGCCGCTGCACCTTCGAGCCGGTCGCCGATGTCGAGACCCTGTTCGAGAGTCTCGATGAGCGGGTGATGGCCGGCTTCGGCGGAGTCGCCGAGTACGGCATCACGGTGCGCTGGGACAAGAACTTCCTCAAGATCGTGCGCCTGCTGCTCGAGCGCCGCAGCGAATTCGCGCTCTACGGCGGGGTGCGTTTCGGCGGCACGCTGGGGGTCGAAGAGGCGTTCGCCGAAGGCTTCGACCATATTGCCCTGGCCCTGGGCGCGGGGCGCCCGACGGTGCTGGGGATTCCCAACGCTCTGGCCCGCGGCGTGCGCACCGCCAGCGACTTCCTGATGGCGCTGCAGCTGACCGGCGCTGCCAAGCGCGATTCGATCGCCAACATGCAGTTGCGCCTGCCGGTAGTCGTGATCGGCGGCGGGCTGAGTGCCATCGACGTCGCCACCGAGGCGCTGGCCTACTACCCGGTCCAGGTCGAGAAGTTCCTGCTGCGCCATGAAACCCTGGTCAGCGAACTAGGCGAGCAGGCGGTCCAGGCGAGCTGGAGCGCAGCCGACTGCGGCCTGGCCGACGAATTCCTGGCCCACGCCCAGGCGTTGCGCCGCGAACGCGAACGCGCCAGCATCGCGGGCCGCGAGCCCGACATAGCCGGCCAGGTGGCGCTCTGGGGTGGCGTCACCATCGCGTACCGCAAGCGCATGATCGACAGCCCGGCCTACACCCTTAACCACGAAGAGATCGAGAAGGCCCTCGAGGAAGGAGTGGTGTTCGCCGAATGTCTCAACCCGGAGCGCGTCGAGGTCGACGACACCGGAGCGGTGCGCGCGATCCGACTGCGGCGCACGACCCGCGACGATGCCGGCCGCTGGCACGACGGCGACGCCGTGGAACTGCCCGCCCGTGCCCTGCTGGTCGCCGCCGGCACCCACCCCAATACCGTGCTCGCACGCGAAGACAGGGTCCACTTCGGTCTCGATGGACGCTACTTCCAGGCGATCGACGAGCATGGCACGCCGGTGCGCCCCCATGCCGGGACTTCCAAGCCGGACGCGGTCCAGGTGCTGCTTGCCGCGGTGCCCGATGGTCGGATGATCTCGTATTTCGGCGACCTTCATCCCAGCTATTCGGGCAATGTCGTCAAGGCCATGGGCTCGGCCAAGCAGGGCTATCCGACCGTCTCGAGAGTGCTGGCGCGCCGCGCACCGGCCAGCGAGGTGGCGTTTGGCGATTTTGTCCGCGCCCTTGACGACCGGCTGCGACCGCGCGTCGAGCGGGTCGAACGCCTCGGACCGCGGATCGTCGAAGTCGTCGTGCGCGCGCCCCAGGCAGCCCGGCGCTTCGAGCCCGGCCAGTTCTACCGGCTCCAGAACTTCGAGAGCCGCGCTCCCAAGGCCTCGATCGACGGCAACACCACCACACTCGCCACCGAAGGGCTGGCGCTGACCGGTGCCTGGGTCGATCGCGAGGCCGGCCTGGTCTCGACCATCGTGCTGGAAATGGGCGGCAGCGCCGATCTTTGCGCGCTGCTTCCCCCGGGCGAGCCAGTGGTGCTGATGGGACCTACCGGTGAACCGACCGAGATTCCCGACAACGAGACGGTGGCACTGGTGGGCGGCGGGCTCGGCAACGCGGTGCTGTTCTCAATCGGTGCGGCCTTGCGCGCGGCCGGATCGCGGGTGCTCTATTTCGCTGGTTACCGCCATCCCTCGGACCGCTTCAAGGTGGCCGAGATCGAGCGCGCCAGCGACGTAATCGTCTGGTGCAGCGACTCCGGCCCGGCGATCGAGCCAACCCGGGCGGGCGATTGCAGCTTTGTCGGCAACATCGTCGAGGCGATGATTGCCTATGGCCAGGGTCGACTGGGCGAGCAGGCGCTGCGCCTGCAGGACGTCGACCGGATCATCGCGATCGGTTCCGACCGGATGATGGCGGCGGTCGCCCACGAGCGTGGCCAGCGCCTGGCCCCTCTGCTCAAGCCCGGCCACCGGGGCATCGGGTCGATCAACTCGCCGATGCAGTGCATGATGAAGGAGATCTGCGCCCAGTGCCTGCAGCCCCACCGCGACCCGGCGACTGGCCAGACCAGCTACGTGTTTTCCTGCTTCAACCAGGACCAGCCGCTGGAAAAGGTCGATTTCGCTGCACTCAACCAGCGTTTGGCGCAGAATTCGCTCGCTGAAAAGATCACTGCCCGCTGGCTGGAACTGTGCCTGCACCACGTCCCCGATGGAATCGGGCGAGTCTGAGCGATCAGGCAGGGACGAGACCGCTATGCGCCGACCAGAGCGCGCCGGCAGGATGTCAAGAAGATGGACGTGAGATAATTAATGATGATGCGATGCGCCTGGCCGGGCGCATCGCTTGCCGCCCGGCCAC
>JAHYJF010000262.1 GCA_019428955.1 Burkholderiaceae bacterium | reverse complement strand
GGGCGAGGAGCTGCCGCCATGAGTGGTCCCGAACGGGCTGGCTACGATGTCGCCGTGATCGGCGCCGGCATGGCGGGCATGGCCACGGCTCTATTCGCCGCCGCCCAGGGGTTGTCGTGCATCCAGATCGGCAACGCCGGCAGCATCCTGTTCGCCACCGGCCTTCTTGACCTGCTGGGCGTGCACCCGGTGGCCGAAGCGCGGCGCTGGCGCTCGCCTTACCAGGCGCTGGCGGCACTGGGCCGCGACCAGCCCGAACACCCTCTGGCGCGTGTTGACCAGACAGCTATTCGTCAGGCTTTCGAGACCTTTGTCGCTGCGCTGGGTTCGGCCGGCATGCCCTACGCCCCCTTGGGAGAACTCAATAGCGAGGTGTTGACGTCGATCGGGACCGTCAAGAGCAGCTACGGCGTGCCGGTGACGATGGCGGCCGGCGCGGCTGCGCTCGCGGCCCGCACCCCGTGCCTGCTCATCGACTTTCGCGGCTTGCGCGAGTTCAGCGCCGCGCAGGTCGTCGCGGCACTGGCTGATCGTTGGCCGGGACTGCGCCATGCCCGGATTGAGTTCCCTAACTCGGAGAACACTACCGAACTATATGACGCGCATCTGGCCGGCGCTCTCGAATCCGCCGGCACGCGAGCGCGAACCATCAACCTCGTCAAGCCGCTTCTGGGCGCTGCGCAGGCGGTGGGATTCCCGGCAGTTCTCGGTTTGGCCCGCGCACCGCAGGTGCATGCCGCATTCGAGGCGGCGCTCGGCGTGCCGGTGTTTGAAATCCCCACCATTCCGACCTCGGTGCCGGGACTGCGGCTGCTCGCCGCGCTGGAACGAGCCGTGGCGGCGAGCGGGGTCGAGCGCCGCTACTGGGCCAGGGTGCGCGGACTCATCTACGACGCGGCCGGCAAGATCGCTACGCTCGAGCTCGACGACCTCGCGGGCGGGGACCGCGTGGTCGCGCGCAGCGTCGTGCTGGCCACCGGCCGATTCAACGGCCGCGGGCTGACCGCCGATCGGCGCGGGGTGCGCGAAAGCATCCTCGATTTGCCGGTGTCGCAGCCCGATTCGCGCGACGCCTGGCACCAACGCGATTTCCTCGCTCCGGCCGGTCACCCGATCAACCGCGCCGGGCTGATGGTCGACGACACCTGGCACCCACTGGACGCAAGCGGAAAGGCGGCGTGGCCGGGCTTGTTCGCGGTCGGTTCGATTCTCGCGCACCAAGACTGGATGCGTTCGAAGTGCGGCTCCGGACTGGCGATCGCGACCGCCTGGGCGGTTGTCGAGCAAGTGGCGCATCAGTTGCGCGGGGCCGGGGCAGGGCGGCGATGATCTCGCCCCCGTTCTTCGAGTCGCTGCTCTACGCGGCACTGGCTCTGTCCGTCCTGGGGCTGGCGTGGCGCATTTCGAAATGGCTCCGAATCGGCATCGGTCCGGACGCCCGCGCCGTCGCACCGTCGCGGCGCGTGCGCGCTGCCCTGCGCGGCGCTGCCGCGGTGCTGTTCACTCGCCGGGTGCTGCCCGTCCTCGCGGCGTTCCTCGTCGATACGCTGTTCCTGCCGCGGCTCCTGGCGCAGCAGAAGCTGCGCTGGCTGGCACACCTGCTGGTGGCGGCGGGCTTCACGCTGCTGGTGCTGATGCACGCGCTGGCACCACTCGTGACTGCCAAACTGTTTGCAGCCTACGAGCCGACCCTGGACCCCTACCTGTTCCTGCGCAATCTATCTGGAGCGATGGTGCTGCTGGGCACAGCGCTGCTCGTCATCGGCCGGCGAACTGCGCGCACTGGCCCGGGACACGCCCGCCGCTGGCAGGATGCGGCGTTCGTGGCCTTGCTCGGTTTGGTGCTCGTCACCGGCTTCCTTCTCGAAGCCCACAAGATTGCCTCGCCGCTGGCGTTTCAGCGCATGACGAGCGAATACCTCGGAGCGCGCGACGAGGCCCAGCTCAAGCCGCTGCGCGCCCTCTGGGCGAGCGAATTCGGGGTTTCCTTCGGCGGCACCGAGGGCACGCCCGACCCGGCCATCGTTGAGCAGGGCCGCAAACTGCACGCGGCTGCCTGCGCCGCCTGTCACGACCGGCCCAGGTCGGCCTTTGTCTCCTATCCGCTCGCCCGCTTGCTGGCGCCGCTGACGAGCTTGCTCGACCAATTGCACGCTGCCGCCTGGCTGAGCAGTTTGCACGTGCTGGCCTGTCTTCTGGGGCTCGCCAGCTTGCCATTCACCGGTTTCTTCCATGCGCTGGCAGCACCGCTCAGCCTGCTCGCCAACGCGGTGGCGCGCGCTCGGGCGCGCTCCGTTGGGGCGATCTCGCCGGCGGCTCGCGCCACCCGGCGGGCCATGGCAGCGGATGCCTGCGTGCGCTGCGGGCTGTGCGACGCGCACTGTTCGGTCGCGCCGCTGGCGCGCTATATCGGCAACGCCGGCTTGTTGCCCTCGTACAAGCTGGTCGCCACCGCGGCGCTCGCCGATGGCCGCCTGCTGCGCTCCGGTGGCAGCGATGGACCCGGCGACGAGGCGCTGCGCGCGGCCGATGGGGCGAACCTGTGCACCGATTGCGGACGATGTACGCAACGCTGTCCGGTGGGGCTGGACCTCGCTGATCTCTGGGGGGGCGGGCGTGCCGATCTGGCAGCGGCCGGTCTGCCCGCGCCGGCCCGCTGGGTGCAGGCCAAGCCCGCGCTGGCTTGGGCGCAAGCCCTGGAGCCCGGTGGCGCGCAACACAGCTTCTCCGCTCCTGACGGGGTTCGCGCCCCGCTCGCGGCCGATCGTCACTCCTTCTCGCGCTGCGTGCAATGCCAGACCTGCACCAACGTCTGCCCAGTGGTGGCGCAGAGCATGGCAGCGGGTTCCGCCATCGACCTGACACCCCAGAAGGTGATGAATCTGCTGCGCCTGGGGCTGCATGAACTCACCCTGGGTTCGCAGATGGTCTGGAGCTGCGCCACCTGCTACCAGTGCCAGGAACTGTGCCCCGAAGGCCTGCGGGTGACCGACATCATCTGCGAGCTGCGCGCGCTGGCGGTGCAGAGGCTCGGCGCCGTGCGTACCACGGTGGGGACACCATGAAGTACGCGCTCTTCCTCGGCTGCAAGATCCCGACCCAGTTGCCGGCCTACGAGACCTCGACCCGGGCCGTGATGGCGCATCTCGGTGTCGAGCTGGTCGATCTCGAGTTCAATTGCTGCGGCTATCCCGCGCGTGATGTCAGCCGCGACGCATTCGTGGTCTCCGCGGGCCGCAACCTCGCGCTGGCCGAGCGCGCCGGTCTCGACGTGCTGACCCCCTGCACTTGTTGCCAGGGCACGCTGCGCCACGCGATCCGATTCCTCAATGAGGACGAAGAACTGCGCGCGCGAGTGACGCTGGCGCTGGCCGACGAGGGCCTGGTCTGGTCCGGAACGACCAGGGTCGAGCACGTGTTGCCGGTGTTGGCTCAAGGAATTGGTTCCGACACCTTGGCGGCGGCGGTGCGCGTTCCCCAGGCGCAACTGCGGGTCGCGGCGCAGTACGGCTGTCATGCGTTGCGCCCGGGCGATGTGGCGCGCTTCGACAATCCCCTGGCGCCGACGGTCTTTGAAGACCTGATCAGTCTGACCGGCGCGCAGCCGGTCGAATGGTCGCGGCGCCTGGATTGCTGCGGTGAACCGCTGCATGAGGCGAACCATGCGCTTGGCGCTCGCATGACGCGAGTCAAGGTCGCCTCGGCACTGGAGTCGGGGGCCGAGGCGCTCTGCACCGCCTGCCCGCACTGTCATCTGCAGTTCGACGCCGTACAGTCCGGCACTCCCGGGGCGGCGATTCGAACCCTGCTGTTCACGCAGTTGCTGGGCCTGGCGCTGGGGCTGTCGGGAGAAGAGCTGGGAATGGGCGATGCGAATTGACTTGCCCCGCGGATTGCCACGCTGAGCGTCAGGGCAATCCAGCGCAAAGCTTCAGGGCGAGTAGACTTTTTTCGTCTCGATCACGACACCCTGAGGAGAAAAAATGAAACTGCATCCATTGATCCTCGCCGCCGCTCTGACGCTGGGGCTGCCAGCCCGGTGTTCGCTTTTCACTGTCCCAAGGACATGAAGGCCATTGACGAAGCTCTCCCCAAGGCGCAGCTAAGCGCCGAGCAGATCGCCGAGGTCAAGAATCTGCGCGCCGATGGCGAGACCGCACACAAGGCAGGCAAGCACCAGGAGTCGGTCGACCTGCTCGCCAAGGCCATGAAGATCGTCGGAATCTGACCGGCGCGAGATGATTCCCAGGGCGCCCCATCGAGGGGCGCCTTCTCTTAATCAGCGGCCCGGACCTTATCTTTGCTATAACGGTCGCCCCAAGCCGGCATGTCGCGATCTCCGTGCCCTTTCCCCATCTCGCGTCCATCGATCATGGCGGCGACACGTTCTTCAGGAAACTTGCAGGCAGGGCAGCTGTTTCCGGCTGATGCCACTCGGGGCAAACGGAAATGCCGCGTTGTGTCGAAACTCTGTGACAAGCCTTGAAGAATTAAGGTCTTGCGATGACCGTTCCAAGCCGAGGTATGTTCCAAGCCAAGGTAGGTAAGCACTGGCAGGGGTTTGGGGTGATCTGGCACACTCTCCCGATGGGAGACACATTTGAACTCAAAAAGACCGCTCTCGCCAAGGCCAGCGAGGATGCGATGGTGGTGGACACGATGGGCGGGCGCAT
>JAHYJF010000261.1 GCA_019428955.1 Burkholderiaceae bacterium | reverse complement strand
AGACTTGACGCAGGCGGCGGACCTCTTTCGCCCCGCCTTCGACGCCAGCGATGGCGTGGACGGCTGGGTGTCGCTCGAGGTCTCGCCGCTGCTGGCTGGCAACGCCGCCCACACCATCCAGGCTGCGAACCGGCTGCACCGCAAGGCCGACAAAGCGAACCTGTTCATCAAGATTCCGGGCACGTCCGAGGGCCTCGAGGCCATCGAGGAAGTGATCTTCGACGGCGTGCCGGTCAACGTCACGCTGCTGTTCTCGCGCGAGCAGGTGCTGGCGGCCGCCGAGGCCTATATGCGCGGGCTCGAACGTCGGCAGGCGGCCGGTCTTGACCTGAAGGTGACATCGGTGTTGTCGCTCTTCGTCAGCCGCTGGGATGTCGCGGTGAAACAGGAGGTCTCGCCACTCTTCCACAACCGGCTCGGTATTGCCATCGCCGTGCGCACCTACAAGGCCCATTGCGAACTGCTCGCGTCTGAGCGCTGGCAGCGGCTGGCGGCCGCCGGTGCGCACCCGCAGCGCCTGCTGTGGGCCAGCACCGGCACCAAGGATCCGGCGGCGCCAGACACGCTGTACGTGCAGGCGCTGGCGGCACCCGGAACGATCAATACGCTGCCGGAGAAGACGCTGCTGGCCTTCGCCGACCACGGGCGGGTCGAACGGCCGCTGCCGCCCGACGGCGGCTACGCCGAAGCCGTGATCGAGGCGTTCCATCGCGAGGGCATCGACGACAACGCGCTGGCCGCCCGGCTACAGTGCGAGGGGGTCGATGCCTTTGCCACCTCCTGGCATGCCTTGCTGACGCGCATCCGCGAGAAATGCGTGTCGCCGGGGCTGCGGGTGTGAACACGGTCAGCACCCGGTTGTCTTGGCAGGCGGATCGCGAAGAACAGACGCTCGACCTGCCGTGCATCAACACGCTGCGCAGGCTGGCCATCGACCAGGTGCAGAAGGCGAACTCCGGCCACCCGGGCACACCCATGGGGGCCGCACCCACGGCGTACTGCGTGTGGCAGCGCTTCCTGCGCTTCGACCCCGAAGACGCCGCCTGGCCTGACCGTGACCGCTTCGTGCTGTCGGTCGGCCACGCCTCGGCGCTGCTGTACGGGCTGCCGCATCTGTGCGGCGTGAAAGCCGAGCCTGGGGCAACGAGTCTGGACCACCCGCGACGGTCTGGCCGTGACGATGGCCGACCTGCAGAGCTTCCGCCAGGCCGGTAGCCGTTGCACAGGCCACCTGGAACACGGCTGGACCACCGGCGTCGAAACCACCACCGGGCCGCTGGGCCAAGGCGTGGCCACCAGCGAGGGCATGGCCATCGCTCAAGCTTGGGCTGCAGCCACCTACAACCGCCTCGGCTTCACGCTGTTCGATCAGCGCGTGTTTGCGCTGGCCGGCGATGGCGACATGATGGAAGGATTGAGCGCCGAGGCCACGCATGACCGCCCGACCCTGGTCATCGTGCAACAGCCACATCGGCTTTGGCGCGCCGCACAAGCAGGACAGCGCCGCCGCCCACAGCGAGCCGCTGGGCGCGGACGAGGCACGCGCGGCCAAGCAGTTCTAAGGCTTCGACCCCGACGTGAGCTTTGCCGTGCCCGATGGCGTGCGCGGACATTTCAGCGCGCAATTCGGCCAGCGCGGCGCTGACGGTGCCCTGGTGCACCTACACCGACCCGCAGGTGGCTCACGTGGGCCTGTACGTGCGGCAGGCACGCGCGCAGGACATTCCGGTCAAGACCTATACGGTGCCGATGCACGACGTGGTTCGCGCCATCACCGATGGCGAGGAGAAGGGGTTCGTGAAGATCCATGTGCGCGAAGGCACCGACCGCATCCTGGGCGCCACCATCGTCGGCCGATACGCTGGCGAGTTGATCAACAACATCTCGCTTGCGATGGTGGCCGGCCTGGGCCTGCGCCGGCTGGCCGGGGTGATCCACGCCTATCCCACGCACGGCGAGGCCGTGCGACAGGCGGCGCAGGCCCGCGCGCAGTCGCTGGCCTCTCAGGCGCCATTGAAGAACAAGGCATCCACATGAAGATCGAAACCCAGTCTTTGCGTGTCCGCGAAGCCGACGAGGTAGACCTCGACCAGTGGGAGACAGAGATCAGGCCGCTGTGCAAATCGAAGAAGGCGTACCGCAAGCTGTTAGAGGATCAGGTAGAGGCCTTGAGCGATCTGCAGCGGCTGTGCTCTACGCGTCGAACCGCCACGCCTTGCTGGTGGTGTTCCAGGCGATGGACACGGCGGGCAAGGACGGCGCCATCCGCCACGTGATGTCCGGCGTCAACCCGCAAGGCTGCCAGGTGTTCAGCTTCCAGCACCCGAGCGCAGGTTCTGGGATGCGTGCATGCGGGCCTACGGTTAAGGCATGGCTGCAACAAGCACCGAAGAATCGCCCTGGTACATTGTGCCGACCGACGACAAGGACGATGCGCGGGTGATCGCATTCACGCCAACTGTGATCCGCCTTTGTGCAGGGATTCAGCCTTGCAGGGCCGGTACAGCGGGCACTGTTTCAAATCCTTCGATCACTTGCGCCAGCCGATTTGCAAAGCGCTCCAGGTCGTGTGGTGCCTCGATGGTGCGTTCGGCCAAGTCAGCGATCCATGCCACTTGTTCGCGCAGCACTTGGCGCCGCAGTGGCCTGGCCGTCACGCTCGCGATGGTTTGAACGGCACCCAACAAGCGCAACAGGATGGAGACATTGCCGGCTGCGTTGCCGCGGATTTGATTGAATGCTTCAGACACGAGACTGGCAAACGTCTGCCCGACAGCGATCAACCTCAGCTCCCCGTCTGCAAGGCGGTGCGGTGAGGGAATATCGCGCAACGCAAGCCGTGAAAGAATGGCGGCCAGATAGTCCACGCACATCACAGCAGTGGTCGTGTCGTTGACGCTGGGCGAGAGGGCGCGCATGGCCATGTCCACGATCTGGCGTATGCCAAAGGCGCAGTCCTGCTCCGGCGTGCGATGACGGCTGATGGTGTAGGCGGCCTGTAGCGACGCGACCAGTTCATCATCTGGCGGCGAGTCTAGCGCCACCGAGACCAGGGGTGTGCCCTGAACCAAAAAAGTTCCGATACCGTGTTCCATTCGCACAATGGTTTTGTGCCGGCACGCCAGGCGCATGAGTGCGTTACCGTCCACGCTCTGGATATAGCCATTCCCGATACCCGGCACCGTTTGCCAGACGTGCTGCGCGACGGCACGAGACACCTGCTCTGCCCCGTCATCGCCAGCGGCTTGCCCAAGCGCGCCGGGAAAAAGTCGATCCACGGCATCCATCGTCTCATCGGCCACCTCCGCAATGATGCTTGATGCCTGGATCGAAGACGCAATGTGATGAATGAAGTAAATGAGCACGCCAATGCCGCCAATGGCCAGCACAATACTGAATGACACGGCGAGGCTGGCGACAAACCCGAACTCTTCACCGACGCGGATGGTGCGCAGCACGATCAGGCAGTAGGTGAAGATGCCGGCAAAGATACCCAGCACCACCTGCGTGACGCGATCGCGGATGAAGTTCCGCAAAATGCGCGAACTGTATTGGCTGGAGGCCAGCGCCAGCGTCACCAATGTCATTGAGAAGGTCACCCCGACCACAGTCATCATCGAACCGGCGATGGTGGACAACATCGCGCGCGCGCCAATCGCGTCTGCACCAAACAATCGCGGCCAACGGGCCAGCCATCGGTCACCAACAGTGGAATCTGCCGCAATCAATGCCGCCGCAAGCGCGATGCTGAATGCAACGATCAAAAAGGGCACAAACCAGAAGCTGGTGCGCAAGTTATCCCAGAGTCGTTTGAGAGCGTTCAAGTTTCAGTCTCCAATCGAGGCGGAGTTGCCCGGTGCGTTATTGTCGCTGGTCGGCGGATCCCACTCAGCACGAACTCAACGGCATTCCAGCTGGTTTAGACGTGCAAGGAAATTCCAATTGCCGTTTACGAACCAGGCTGGCGGCGGCCATGACAGCCGAAGTTCAGCCGCGCGGTCGATGCATCCTGAACAATTGCTCTGGCCCCACCGAAAAGTAATCCGCCGCGCCACCGCCGCGCAGCACATGGTCGGCGCGCGCGGTGTCATAAACGCCGTTGACCAGCAGGCGCTGCGCAATGTGCACCGCCACCACCTCGCCCAGCACCAGCCAGGTTGGCAGCTTCTGGCCGCTGGCATCCTGCAACTGCAGCAGTTGCGTGAGGCGGCATTCAAAAGACACCGGGCTCGCGGCAATGCGTGGCGGTGCCACCAGGTTTGACGCCAGTGGCGTCAGGCCGGCCAGTTCGAATTCACTGACCTCGGGCGCCATGGCGGCCATTGGCTTTTGCGTCGAGCAGGGCCTTGACCTCCGGCGCTGACAGCATGGGTGTGTGGCGCTGCGCATCGACCAGCTCGCCGAAGGCCTTGCTCGGCAGGTGGTCTGCGTGCTGGAAATCGGCGCCGGGTCAGCGCTTGCCAAAATGTGGAATGAGCGCCACCCAGACATCCCGGCGCGTTCTATTGATGAGTTCGGGCATCCTCAGGGCGCCGCGGCTTGGATTGGGCGCCACATGCGTTGAGATCAACGCATCACACCTCGCCGCCAAAGTGCGCGGTCAGGCTGTCGATGTATTGCTCCACCAGTTTCTCGAACTCGGCCTCGACCACCGGGGCGATCATTTTTTTCATCAGGCC
>JAHYJF010000260.1 GCA_019428955.1 Burkholderiaceae bacterium | reverse complement strand
CCGAATTCAAGCCGGCAACGTAACGCCGAGCTTGCGTCCTGCCGCAACAATCTCGCGCCAGGTCTGGGCATCGACTGTGATACCAGCCGCCTCGCGTTGCGCGCGCCGGGCGCGTTCCGGGTCGCCCGCAATCTGCACGGCGTCAAAGGAGGGCGCGACCGGCCCGGCGGTGAGCCAGTCGATGAAAGCCAGGGCTTCCAGCTCAAATGCGGCCTGCGTGCCGAGACGGGCCGGCTCGACCAGGACCATGATCTTAGGGGTCGCCAAACTGGTCGGCTACGTGAGTCAGTTCATGACCTTGCTGCCCGGCGATGTGATCACCACCGGCACGCCGCCCGGTGTCGGCTTGGGCAGGAAGCCGCCGTTGTACCTGAAGGCGGGCGACATCATGACTTTGGGCATCGAGGGTTTGGGCCAGCAGCGCCAGGTCGTCGTGCCTTTTTCGCGCTGAGGCTGGCGCCTCGTCAGGGCCCGCGCCTTCGGGCGAGATCCCGCAGCAGCGCCCTGAGGCCATAGGTCCAGGGCGCCACCTTGTCCGCGGTGTTGACGCGGTTCACCAGGGCGCCCAGGGCGGCAGTGGCGATGGTTACCAGGTCGCCCACTTGGTGGGTGAAACCCTGACCAGCGCCATGCCGGTCCTGCGTCGGAGCGAACATGGTGCCCAGGAACAGCATGAAGCCGTCCGGGTACTGGTGGTGCGGGCCAAAGGCGTGCTGCACCAGTTCCAGCGGGTCGCGGCTGATCAGGCTCATCGAACTGCTCCCCTGCATGCGAAAGCCCGTGGTATCGGTGACCTCCATCGTCAGGTCGCAACGGCGCACCTCGTCGAGGCTGAAGTGTTGGTCGAACAGGCGGATGAACGGCCCGATGGCGCACGAGGCGTTGTTATCCTTGGCCTTGCCCAGCAGCAGGGCGCTGCGCCCCTCGAAGTCGCGCAGGTTGACGTCGTTGCCCAGGGCGGCGCCAAGGACCTGCCCGCGACTGTTGACCGCCAGCACGACTTCCGGCTCGGGATTGTTCCAGTGACTGTGCGGGTGGATGCCGACTTCCGCCCCGACCCCGACGGCGCTCATCGGCTGGGACTTGGTGAAGATCTCGGCGTCGGGACCGATCCCCACTTCGAGATACTGCGACCATACGCCTTGCGCCACCAATACCTGTTTGAGCCGGGCCGCCGCCTCGGAGCCGGGCTTGATGCTGCTCAGCTTGTCTCCAATCACTGCGACGACGGCCTGGCGCACGCCCTCGGCCTTGCCGGCGTCACCGCGTGCCTGCTCCTCGATCACCCGCTCGAGCAGCGACGAAACAAAAGTCACGCCGCTGGCCTTGAGCGCCTGCAGGTCGCAGGGCGCGATGAACCAGGGCAACGCCGGGTTGCGTTGATCGTGCGCCGAGTTGCGGAGCACCGCCTGGGTTTCGCCGATGCGCCGCACGCCCTGGCGACCCACGGCATCGACGGGGTCGGGCAGTTCCAGCAGTTCTGACATGGTGTCCGCCGCCGGGCTCAGGTCGTAAACGCCGTCAGGCCTGACGCACACCAGGAGCGGCCCGACATTGTGCAACCAGGCCCGGCCCACCAGGGTCGCTCGGGCGGCATCAACAGGAAGACAGATCGAAGCTGACAGGCGATCGAGCATGGCGGATACACTTCCAGGAAACTTGGCTGACCAGGATCATACGATGGGCCGGACTGATCCCGCCGTGTATTTCTGCGCCTCGGCGCGAAGAGTGCGCGAAGAGTGCGCGAAGAGCTGACAACCGAGTTGCCCGAGCGTATCCTCATGCTTGGCTTACAGTTTCAGCTAGCAAAGTCAGAGTGGCGACGACGTGAACCACGGGGCAAGTAGCGCTGTGCTCGGGGGCTTGGTTTCCAGGAATTGGGATCGGCCTGGGCAAGACGCGGCTTGCCGAGATGAGATCACGCGTCGAAAGCGACCAACGATCCCATTGAGCGCGACCAGGCCGTCGCGCTGACGCTTTCGCGCCCTCGCAATACCTACCGAATGATCAACCAGCGGCCCCATCGGGGCGTGCCGCTCGCCGAACTGTGCGCGACTCAGGCGCTGGGTAAGCCGTCACCTCAAGGAGATGGACATGCAAGCAAGTAAGGAGAAGTTGCTCTGGATGTACGAAACCATGCTGGAGATCCGCGACTATGAGGAGACCATGGCCAATGTCTATCTGGAGGGCAAGCTGCCGCCAAATATTCAAAAAGGTCTGGCCTTCGACATCGGTTCAGGGCCGGTGCCCGGTGAAATGCATCTTGCTGCCGGCCAGGAACCGGTTGCGGTGGGTGTCTGCGCCCACCTCAACAAGGAAGATACCGTGGTCGGCACCCATCGGCCGCATCATTTTGCGATCGCCAAAGGCGTTCCGCTCGACCAGATGACGGCCGAAATGTTCGGCAAGGCCACCGGACTTGGCAAGGGCAAGGGCGGCCATATGCACCTGTTCGATCCCGAGCACAAGTTCAGCTGCAGCGGAATTATCGGCGCCAGCCTCCCACCGGCCTGCGGCGCCGGGCTGGCCGCCAGGAAGATGGGCAAGGACTGGGTCGCCGTCGCATTCTTCGGCGAAGGCGCTGCCAATCAGGGCTCGTTTCATGAATCGCTGAACCTGGCCGCCCTCTGGCATCTGCCGGTGATCTTCGTGTGCGAAGACAACAAGTGGGCGATATCGGTGCCGAAGTCGGAAGCGACTTGCGTCGAATGGGTCGCCGACCGCGCTTCGGCCTATGGCATCCCGGGGGTTCGAGTCGCCCACAATGACGCGCTGGAAGTGTATGAGGCGGTTGCTCCCTTGATCGCGCGCGCGCGTCGTGGTGAAGGCCCTGGCCTGATCGAAGTCAAGACCGATCGCTACCTGGGCCACTTCCAGGGCGACCCGGAAACCTACCGTCCCAAGGACGAAGTCGCTAACCTGCGCAAGAACGATCCCATACCGAAGCTGGCGGAGGTCCTCAAAAGCCGCGGCATGATGACCGACAGCGAAGCCGGTGCGATCGCGACCCGTGCCAGGCAGCGCGTGGCCGCGGCCTTCGACTTCGCTCGCAAGAGTCCCTATCCGGCACCACAAGATGCGCTCAGCGATGTGTTCGTCTGAACCGATGCTGACCGAAACGAGGAGCGAAAAATGACTGCAACGCGCAAACTCACGATGGCCCAGGCGATCTCCGAGGGGATCGCCCAGGAAATGGAACGCGATGCCAATGTCTTTGTCATGGGCGAGGACATCGGCAAGTACGGCGGGATTTTCGGCGCCACCAGCGGTCTGCTCGACAAGTTCGGCCGGGATCGGATCATGGATACGCCGATCTCGGAAACCGCCTTCATCGGCACTGCGACCGGCGCCGCCGCGGCCGGCATGCGCCCGATAGTCGAATTGATGTTCGTCGACTTCTTCGGCGTGTGCATGGACCAGATCTACAACCACCTGGCCAAGAACACCTACATGGCGGGCGGCAACACCAAGCTGCCGGTGGTCCTGACCACGGCCATTGGCGGGGGCTACAACGACGCCGCCCAACACTCGCAATGCCTCTACGCGACCTTCGCCCACATGCCGGGCATCAAGGTCGTCGTGCCATCCAACGCATATGACGCCAAGGGCCTGATGATCCAGGCCATTCGCGATGACAACCCGGTCATGTTCATGTACCACAAGGGCATCATGGGCTTGCCCTGGATGGCGTATTTCGAGGGCAGCAGCAACGAGGTGCCGGAAGCGCCCTATACCATCACCTTCGGTCAAGCCAAGGTGGTGCGTGAGGGCCAGGATGCCACCATCGTAACCATCAGCCAGATGGTGCAGAAGGCGTTGCTCGCCGCCGACGAGCTGGCAAGACGCGGGGTCAGCGCCGAAGTGATCGACCTGCGCACCCTGGTCCCGCTCGACCAGGCAGCAGTTCTCAACTCGGTTGCCAAGACCGGTCGCCTGCTGATCGCCGACGAGGATTACCTAGGGTTTGGATTTAGCGGGGAGATCTCGGCGATAGTGGCGGAGAACCTCGACAAGTTGACGCTCAAGGCTCCGGTCAGGCGCATCGCCGTGCCCAACGTGCCGCTTCCGTACAGTCGGCCGCTGGAACAGTTTGTCATCCCGCAGGTGGGCGATATCGTCGCCGCGGTGGAAACCCTGATCAAGACTTCGGTCGCCGAGGGGCTGGCGGCATGATCGAGATCACCTTGGCAGCCGAGGCCTGGACGGACATCGATCCGGGCACCGAGGCATTGCTGGACAAGTGGCTGGTCGGCGAGGGCGATACGGTCCGCGCCGGCCAGCCGATCGCCAATGTCGTGATCATCAAGAGCAACCAGGAAGTCGTTGCCCCGGTCGACGGACGCATCGCGAAGATCCTGGTCAAGAGCGAGGAAACATTCGCCCGGGGCAAGCCGATCGCGATGTTGGAGGCGGCGACGTAAGCACCGCGGCCCAAGAGCAAGCCTGGAATACGGCGCAGCTCGCGGCGCCCGCTGGGGTGGCGCGGTTTCGGGTCTGGACGCACCGCTCACCGGCCCTGGTGCTCGGGGTCGCGCAGCGCGCGCTGCGCCAGCGCATCGAAGAGCGCGCCAATGGCGGGCCGGCAATCGTTGCGCGCGAAGCCGGCGGCGGGGCCGTGCTGGCGGGGCCGTGGATGGTGAGCGCCTCGATCGCCTTGCCCACCGGGCATCCCGTACCCGGCGAAAACCTGGCGGG
>JAHYJF010000259.1 GCA_019428955.1 Burkholderiaceae bacterium | reverse complement strand
CAGCGCCAACGCCCAGCTGGCGCGTGCCGAGAGCAACCTCGAGCAGGCGAGCGCGACCGCGGAGCGCTACCGGCCGCTGGCCGAGGCGCGGGCGATCAGTCAGCAGGATTACATCAATGCCACCGCCGCCCGCAAGGCCGCCACCGCTGACCTGGCAGCGGCTCGTGCCGCGGTGCGCAGTGCCAGCATCAACCTGGGCTACACCCAGGTGACTGCACCGATCGCCGGCCGGATCGGCCGTGCCCTGGTTACCGAAGGGGCGCTGGTCAGCGCCGCCGAAGCCACGCAGTTGGCGCTGATCCAGCAGACCGGCGCGGTCTACGTCAACTTCACACAGTCGAGCGTGGCGGTGCTGCAGCTGCGCAAGGCGCTGGCCGCCAAGAAACTCCGCCGTATCGGTGGCAATGCGGTGCCGGTAACCGTGGTGCTCGAAGACGGCAGCGAATTGCCGCGTCCCGGCAAGCTGCTCTTCAGCGACCTGTCGGTCGATGCCGGCACCGGCCAGGTGACCCTGCGTGCCGAGGTGCCTAATCCTGATGGCTGGTTGCTTCCGGGCCAGTACGTGCGCGTGCGCTTGTCGCAGGCCGAGATGCCGGCGGCATTCCTGCTGCCCCAGCAGGCGGTAACCCGCTCGGATCAGGGTGACAGCGTGCTGGTGGTCGGCGAGGGCAACAAACCGGCGCCGCGGCCGGTTACCGTGAGCTTCGAGCACGACGGCCAATGGGTGATAACGGCCGGTCTCAAGGAAGGCGACAAGGTCATCGTCGAGGGTTTCCAGAAGATGTTCGTTCCCGGTGCACCGGTCAACCCGGTGCCCTGGAAACCGGCCGGAACCGACGCGCCGGCAGGCTCTCCTGCCCCGGCGCCCAGCGCCCCGGCGCGTTCCTGAGCGGAGCGCGCGATGGCCAGATTCTTCATTGATCGCCCGGTATTCGCTTGGGTGATCGCCCTGTTCGTGCTGGTGGCAGGAGGACTGTCGATCACCCAGCTGCCGGTCTCCCAGTACCCGCCGGTTGCCCCGCCGACCATCGTGGTCTCGGCGTTCTACCCTGGCGCCACATCGCAGGCGTTGGAAGACAGCGTGCTGGCCGTGATCGAGCGGGAGATGAATGGCGCCCCGGGCCTGGTCTACGTCGAGTCGGTGGCACAGGCCAATGGCAGCGGCAACATCACGCTCAGTTTCGCCCCCGGGACCAACGCCGACCTGGCCCAGGTCGAGGTGCAGAACCGCCTGGGCCGGGCGACACCGCGCCTGCCCGCAGTAGTCAATCAGCAGGGGGTCAGGGTCGACAAGGCGCGCTCTAACTTCCTGCTGTTTACGATCCTGTCCTCGACTGATCAGTCGCTCGATCCGATCGCACTGGGCGACTACGCCGCCCGCAACGTGCTCCCGGAACTCCAGCGCATTCCGGGTGTTGGACAGGCACAGCTCTTTGGCACCGAACGCGCGATGCGCGTCTGGATCGATCCCGCCAAATTGCTCGGCCTGAACCTCTCGAGCAGCGACGTGGTGGCGGCGATCCGGAGCCAGAACGCCCAGGTTTCGGCGGGTTCGATTGGTGACCTGCCAAACATCGCCGGCCAGAATATTTCAGCGACGGTGGTGGTCGACGGACAACTCGCCACGGTGGAGCAATTCGGTAACGTCGTGCTGCGCGCCAACAATGATGGCTCGACGGTCAGGCTCAAGGATGTGGCACGGATCGAGTTGGGCGGGCAGGGCTACGCCACCCAGGCGCGGCTCAACGGCAAGCCTTCGACCGGCATCGGAATCCAGCTCTCGCCCACCGGCAACGCGCTCGCCACCGCGGCCGCCGTTCGGGAGCGGATGGAACAGCTCAAGCAATACTTCCCCGCCGGCGTGACCTACAGCATCCCGTACGACAGCTCGCGCTTCGTCAAGATCTCGATTTCGCAGGTGGCAATCACGCTGCTGGAAGCGGTGGGGCTGGTGTTCTTGGTGATCTTCCTGTTCCTGCAGAACCTCCGCTACACCTTGATCCCGACCCTGGTCGTGCCGATCGCGTTGATGGGTTCGTTCGCGGCGCTGATGGCGCTGGACTTCTCGATCAACGTGCTGACGATGTTCGGCATGGTGCTGGTGATCGGTATCGTGGTTGACGATGCCATTGTCGTGGTCGAGAACGTCGAGCGCATCATGAGCGAGGAGGGCTTGCCACCTCGCGAGGCTGCGCGCAAGGCCATGGGCCAGATCTCGGGCGCCATCATCGGGATCACCGTGGTGCTCATCTCGGTTTTCGTGCCGCTGGCATTCTTCGCCGGATCGGTCGGCAACATCTATCGCCAGTTCTCGGTGGTGATGGTGACGTCTATTGCCTTCTCGGCCTTCATGGCGCTTTCACTGACGCCGGCGCTGTGCGCCACGCTCCTCAAGCCGGTCGAGGCCGGGCACCATCTGGCCAAGCGCGGCTTCTACGGTTGGTTCAACCGCGCCTTCAAGGGCACCGCCAAGGGCTACGAGAGCCTGGTTGCCCGGATGCTGCGCAAGTCATTCCGCTACCTGATCATCTACGCCGCCATTATCGGCGCGATTGCCTGGGCGTTCCAGCGCCTGCCGACCTCGTTCCTGCCCAACGAGGACCAGGGCTACGTGATCGTCAACGTGCTCTTGCCGCCAGCAGCGACGCAGCAACGCACCAGCGCGGTCATGAGCCAGGTTGAGAACTACATGCTCAAGCAACCGGAGGTGCAGAGCATCGTCGGGGTGCTCGGCTTCAGTTTCTCCGGCCAGGGGCAGAATGCCGCCCTGGCCTTTGTGACACTCAAGGACTGGGACCAGCGCCCCAGCCCGGCCAATTCGGCCCAGGCGATGGCGGGGAGGGCGTTTGGCGCACTGATGGGTGTCCGCGATGCCTTCATCTTTCCGCTGAGTCCGCCGCCGATCCCCGAACTGGGGCAGGCCGCCGGTTTCAGCTTCCGGCTGCAGGACCGCGCCGGCATGGGGCACGACGCACTGGTGGCGGCACGCAACCAGTTGCTTGGCCTGGCTTCGCAAAGCAAGCTGCTGACCCAGGTGCGGCCCGATGGTCTCGAAGACGCGCCGCAGTTGGTGATCGACATCGACCGCGACAAAGCCTCCGCCCTCGGTGTGAGCTTCGACAGCATCAACGCGACCATCTCGACGGCGCTGGGTTCGGCGTACGCCAACGACTTTCCATCGCGCGGTCGCCTGCAGCGCGTAGTGGTGCAGGCCGATGCGCCGGCGCGCATGCAGCCTGCCGACGTACTCAAGTTGAGCGCGACCAATAATCGCGGCGTGCCGGTGCCGCTGTCGTCGTTTGCCACCACGCGCTGGGTCAGTGGTCCGATGCAGACCATGCGCTACAACGGCTACCCCGCCATGAGCATCGGCGGAGCTGCCGCCCCCGGCTACAGCAGCGGGGTGGCGATGGACGAGATGGAGCGCCTGGCAAAGCAGCTGCCGCCGGGATTTGGCTTCGAGTGGACGGCACTGTCGCGCGAGGAGAAGCTCGCCGGTTCCCAGGAACTGGTCCTCTATGGGTTCGCCATCCTGGCGGTGTTCCTCTGCCTCGCGGCGCTCTACGAGAGCTGGTCTATCCCCTTCACCGTGATCCTGGTGGTGCCGCTGGGCGTGCTGGGAGTGTTCATGGCGACCTTGCTGCGCTCGTACAACAACGACATCTATTTCCAGGTCGGACTGATCACGATCATCGGCTTGTCGGCCAAGAACGCGATCCTGATCATCGAGTTCGCCAAGGACTTGCAGGCCCAGGGCAAGACCGCCATCCAGGCGGCGCTCGAGGCCGCGCACCTGAGGTTCCGGCCGATCGTGATGACCTCGATGGCGTTCATCCTCGGCGTCTTGCCGCTGGCGATCGCTACCGGTGCCGGGTCGGCGAGCCAGCGGGCGATTGGAACCGGCGTGATCGGTGGCATGATCACGGCGGTGTTGCTGTCGGTCTTCTTCGTGCCGCTGTTCTTCGTGATCGTGCGCCGCTTCTTCAAGGGCAGCGAACGCCAGCGCCGGATGTACGCGCACGAAGCCGAAAGCCTGGACCTGCACGTGCCCAAGGAGGATCTCTGACATGGCCACCTGCTTGCTCAGGCGGAGTGCGGCCGCGCTCGCCCTGCTGGCGTTATCGGCCTGCACTTCGTTTATTCCGCCCTATGAACGACCAGCAGCGCCGGTCGCTCTGTCCTGGCCCGAAGCAAGCACGAGCGCGCCGGCCGGGTCGCCAGCGGGCGGTGCTCCCGCCACTGCGGTCGCCGAGCTGTCATGGTCTGATTTCCTGGCTGATGCCCGGATCCGCGCCCTCGTTGAAATCGCCCAGCGCAACAACCGTGACCTGCGCCTGGCGGTGCTCAACGTCGAGCAGGTGCGCGCGCAGTTGGGAATCCAGCGCGCCGACCTGCTGCCGACCGTCGGCGCGGGCGCAAACTTTACGCGTGCGCCCAATAGCAGCGGCGTGCTGACCAGCGTCTACAGCCTCGGGTTCGCGGTCAGCTCCTACGAGCTCGACCTCTTCGGGCGGGTGCGCAGCCTCGAGCAGGCGGCACTGGCGCGCTACCTCGCCAGCGACGAAGGGCGTCGCGCTGCCCAGGTATCCCTGGTGGCCGCGGTAGCCAGCGCCGAGCTGGCGGTGCGCGCTGATGACGAGTTGTTGCAGGTGACCCGGCGCGCGCTGCAGTCGCGCGAAGAAAGCCTGCGGCTGGTGCGGGTGCGCTTCGACGGCGGCGTTTCCGCCGAGCCCGAGCTGCGCGGTGCCGAATCGCTGC
>JAHYJF010000258.1 GCA_019428955.1 Burkholderiaceae bacterium | reverse complement strand
CTTGCCACCTGCACCCGCGCCTGGAGAGTGTGACCGATGCCGTTCCTTGCCCCGATCGTGACCGCCGTGGCGGGCTGGGTCAGCACGACCTTGGCGGCGGGCGGCATCGGCGCGATGCTGCTGCGGCTCGGCGGCTCGCTCTTGCTGAGCTACGCCTCGCAGGCGCTGATGCCGAAGCCGAAGGCCCCGGCGCGCACGGTGACGGTGCGCGCCCCGGTGATGCCGCGCGATCTCGTCTATGGCCGCGCGCGCAAGGGCGGGGTGATCGTGTTCCTGCATGCCTCGGGGGCGAAGAGCCAGTATCTGCATCTGGTCGTGGTGCTGGCGGCGCATCGGGTCAAGGCGATCGGCGCTGTCTGGTTCGAAGGCGAGATGGCGGTGGATGCGGCTGGCGTCGCGGTCGGGCGCTGGGCGGGCAAGGTCGCCCTCGAGAAGCGGCTCGGGGATGAGGAGCAGACGGCGTTCGCATCCCTTATGGCAAACCTGCCCGAGATGTGGACCCCGGCGCATCGATTGGCGGGCTGTGCTGCGCTCTATCTGCGGCTCAGCTATGATCAGGATGCGTTTCCGGGCGGCATTCCGAACATCGCGGTCGACATCGAGGGCAAGGACGACATCTTCGATCCGCGCACGGGGTTGCGTGGCTACAGCGAGAATGCCGCGCTCTGCCTTGCCGATTACATGGCGCATCCGCGCTTTGGCATTGGTGCCACGATCGGCGCGGGCGACGGCATCGACGCCGAGGCGCTGATCGAGGCCGCCAATATCTGCGACGAGGCAGTGCCCCTCGCCGCAGGCGGCAGCGAGCCGCGCTATGCCTGCAATGGCGTCGTCTCGCTTGCCCAGGACCCCAAGACGGTGATCGAGGCGATGCTAAGCGCGATGGCGGGGCGGGTTGCACATGCGGGCGGCGCCTGGCGGCTGATGGCGGGGGCGTATCGGCTGCCGGGGGTGACACTCACCGCCGATGATGCGCGCGCGGGCGGCATGGTGCTCGCGACGCGTGTCAGCCGCGCCGAGAGCTTCAACGCGGTGCGCGGCCAGTTCGTGAGCCCAGAGAACGACTGGCAGGCGGATGACTTCCCGGCGGTGACCAGCGAGGTCTACCGCGCCGAGGATGGCGGCGAGCAGGTCTGGCGCGATCTGTCGTTGCCGTTCACGCTCTCGTCCGCCACCGCGCAAAGGCTTGCGAAGATCGAGCTCGAGCGCGCGCGGCGGCAAATGTCGGTTCGCATCGCAGGCAAGCTCGCGGCCTGGGCGGCGGCGGTGGGCGAGACGGTGCTCGTCGATTATCCGCGCTGGGGCTTTGCCGCCAAACCCTTCGAAGTGCAAAGCGTGGCGCTCGATCTGACTGCGGCGGGGGCCTCTGGTGCGGGTGCGTCTGGCGGCGCTGGCTCTGGCGACGGCCCGGCGCTGCTGCCCGACCTCATGCTGCGCGAGACCTCGCCGCTGGTCTATGACTGGGATGCAAGCGAAGAGGCGATCTATGCCGCAGCGCCCCGCACCAGCCTGCCCTCGGCCTTCGATGTGCCGCCGCCCGGGGTGCCGGAACTCGGCGAGGAGCTTTACGTCACCCGCGATGGCGCAGGTGTGAAGGCCCTCGCCCGTCTCGCCTGGACCGCGGCCCCTTCGGGGTTCGTGAGCCAGTACCAGATCGAGGCGCGGCTGGCAGGGGCCGAAGACTGGGCGCTGCAGGGCCGCACCGATGCCACATCCTTCGAGATCCGCGACATCGCACCGGGCACCTGGGAGTTCCGCGTAAAGGCGCTCTCGGTGCTCGGGGTCTCGTCCGACTGGCGCGAAGTCAGCGGCGAGATCCTCGGGCTTTCCGCCCCGCCCGCAGCCCTTGCGGGCCTGACGCTGCAGACCGCAGGCGGGCTTGCCATTCTCAAATGGCAGCGCGTTGCCGAGCCCGACGTGCGGATCGGCGGCAATATCGTGATCCGCCATTCGGCGGCCCTGACACCGGGCTGGAACGCCTCGACCTCGATGGACCGGGTGGCGGGCAACGAGGCGATCGCGGTGCTGCCCCTGAAGCCCGGCGCCTACCTGCTGCGCGCCGAGGACAGCGGCGGGCGGCTCGGGCCGGTGGCAATGGTTGCGACCGCAGGCGCGCAAGCGCTGGCCTTCGCGCCGCTCGATACGCTCGAGGCGGCGCCCGTGTTCAGCGGCATCCACACCGGCACCGCCCGGCTCGACGGCGCGCTGACGCTCGGGGCGGCGACGATGCTCGACGACTGGCCGAGCTTCGATGCCGTGCCGAGCTTCGACTGGGAGGGTGGGGTCATTGCTTCGGGGATCTACAGCTTCGCCGCAGGCATCGACTTCGGCGTGGTGCGCCGGGCGCGGCTCAGGAGCCAGATTGCGGTGGCGGGTTTTGCCGTCTTCGACCGGATCGACGCGCGCGCAGCACTGCTCGACGCCTGGGAGGATTTCGACGGGGCGGAAGGCGCCGAGGTCGATGTGGTGATGGAAGTGCGCAGCACCCTCGACGACCCCGGCAGCGCCAGCCCCGGCTGGAGCGACTGGAGCCGGATCGACGGCCACGAGATCGAGGCGCGCGGGGTCGAGGCCCGCGCCATCCTCACAAGCTCAGACCCGGGCTTTGCGCCGCGGGTGAGCGCACTTGGACTTCATGCAGACGGGGTGGCCTGATGGCACAGACGACAAGCTTTGCAATCGCCAATGACAGCGGCGTCGCCGTGCGCGCGCGATTGAACGAGGTGCTGGCGGCACTTGCCTCGAGCAACGCCGGGCCTGTGGCCCCGGTGAGCACCGTTCCCGGCATGCTCTGGTTCGACACCGGGGTGACGCCCCCGACCTTGCGCCGTCGCACCGCTGCCAATGACGGCTGGCAGGCGGATCGCGACCCGGTGCTGACCACCTTTGATGCCGCCCGCATCACCTTGCGCAGTGCCGATGGCGCCGAGACCCTCGCCGATTTCCTCGCCAATGGCGGCGCCTATCTCCGCCATGACAACGTCAACCGCCTCTGGACCACCGCGACGGGGGCCGAGATCTTCGGCGCGCTCGAGGTCGATACGATCAACGGCGCGGCGCTGGCGGGGGGCTTCACCGCGACCGCCGCCAATGATGGCACCAAGGCGAGCGGCACCTATACGCCAAGCCCGGTGGGCGGCAACTTCAAGCGCATCGTCAACGGCGGCGCCTTCAGCCTCGCCGCCCCCGGCGCGGCCGGGGATTACACATTGTGCATCCAGATCAGCAACAACGCGACGGCAGGTGCCATCACGCTCTCGGGCTTCACCAGGACCGCGGGCGATGCCTTCACAACCAGCAACGGGCACAAGTTCTTCGTCTTCATCACCCGGGTGAACGGCTTCACCTCGGCCAGCGTGCAGGCGCTGCAATGAGCGCCTTTCCCCTGATGCCGCTGGTGCCGCCCACGCCCAAGCTGACCACCCTGACCCTCATTGGCACCTCCACCTCCATCCTCAACGGCACGATCTCGATGCCGACCGGGCTTCTGCCGGGCGATTGGGCGCTGATGATCGACGCGGTTTATGACTCGACCGCGCAGGTCAGCATCACGCCTTCGGGGTTCGTGAGCCTTTACACGCATGGCGACGGGTCGTGGATGCGCGCCTATCGTGTCTCGCACCGGCTGATCCTGTCCGCCGCCGAAAGCGGGGCGGCAATCACCAGTTCCACCGGTTACACTTGGCACAGCGACGAGGATAGCAGCTGGACCGAGCCTGACGGCACTACCCGCAAGATCATCCTGGTATTCCGCGGCAATGTGCCGATCGGCAGCATGAGCTATATCCCCGGCGCCAGCACCGGCTCGAACGGCAACCCCGGCACGATCAGCACCACACCTGCCACCGGCGGGCTGCCTTGCATCGTCTGGGGGGTGGCCTCGACCTTCAACCACGCCGCGGTGGTGTTCGAGAGCATCGGCGCCCTGACAGCACCCCCGTTTGGCGCCGAGCTTGCCATCAACTCGCTGCGTGTGGGCTACACGCTCTATCCCCGCGGCGCGGTGCCGCCCACGCAATCCGCAGACATGGTCGATTTCGGGTCGTCGAACCTGATCTCGATCGCCGCCATGAGTTTTGAAGGAGTGTCCTGATGCTGGAACTGCGTGACAACGGCAAACTGGTGCGAATGGTCGCCGAGGGCGGCTGGGTCACCTTGCCGAACGGCGACCGCGTTTCGCCTGCGGTTGCAGGCTGGTCGAATGCGGACGGGCTGAGCCTTGTGACGGCGCCAGAGGTGGCGGCGGAAGCGCAGTCCTTGCGGGAGCCCACGGCCGAAGAGCAGCGCGCGGCGCTGCCTGCGCTCAGTCGCCGCCAGGTGTTCATCGGGCTGCATCGCCGCGGCTTGATCTCGGGGCCCGAGGCGATCGCCGCCGCCCGCACCGGCGAGGTTCCCAAGGCAATCGAGGTGGTGTTCGCAGGTCTCCCCGAGCCTGAGGCCACCGACGCGCGCATCACCTTCGCGGCCTTCACGCAAGCCTTCCGCCTCGATCCGACCACGCTTCTGCTGCAAGCGGCAGGCAAGCTCGACGATGCCGCGCTCGATGCGTTTTTCGTCGAGTTCGCGAGGGTGTGACACTGGCGCAGATCGCCCGTCACCCTCAGACTGCCACCATTCCCCTCAAACCGCACCCCATCACGCCAACCCCGGAGCCCGCCATGCTGCCCGACTGGGAGACGCTGCAAAAAACCTGGCCGCTCGTCGCTGGCCTCGCCGCCCTCTGGGCGCGCCTCGAGGTGGCCCGGGCCCTGAGCCGCGCACAGGTGCGGCAGAGCGCG
>JAHYJF010000257.1 GCA_019428955.1 Burkholderiaceae bacterium | reverse complement strand
CGAACAGCACCTTCATGGTAAGGCAGGTCTGGATCGCGGCATCGCTATAGTCAGGCTGTCGACCGCGCTTGCCGGTCGGCGCAGCCTCCCAGGTCATGGCGGGATCGAACCAGATCGTCAGCGAGCCACGGCGCTTGAGCGCTGCGTTATATGCGGGCCAGTTCCTGGTCTTGTAGGCGGGGGGTGTGGGTCTGCTCATGCCCTCCAGCTACCACGCTGGATTCACAAGATGAATCCCTCACGGGATTTGTGCAACAGAGCCTCGCAGCTGCGAAAAGAATCCTGGCGACGTCAGTAGCGACACTCAACCTCGCGGATTAAAGGCCATAGCGAGCCCTCCACCGTCGCCGGGAGAACTGCTGCGGCGCGGACCACCGGGTTGATCCTCCTGGCATGAAGACCGGTCTGATCCATCAAGATGTTCCGGATGAGACGCGGGTGGATACGATCGTAGCACTGCGCGTAGACCCACTTGAAGCGGGTAATACCTTCACGCTGCCGCCGCCTGAGCCTCCTTCTTCATCTGCCGTTTCAGAGCGTCCAGCCTAACCAACGCGGTCGTGCCAGGTAGCCGCGCGTCGATGCTCAAACTCAGTGAACGCTTGGTGCCGTGAGTTGAGCGGGGACAGCAGCACTGCTGGTCGCAATATATTGGGGTCTCCGACAAGCCGATTCACCACAGCTCCATACGACCGGCCAAGAGCGCCGCTGTCTGGCCGAGGCCATTGCGCTCCATCCGGATCAGCATCTCTGCCGGGGTCAGTTCCGGCCGCTTCAGGCGCTTTCGAAGCCTGTGCACTGCCGACAACGCGGTTGAGCTGTCCATCGGCAGGTCCAGCGTGTCAGCGATGAAATCATCCGCCGTGCGCACGTCGATCTGAAGCTGTTTCATCACCTCGGCCGGAAAGTCGCGCAGGTTGTTGGTAATGATCTGTGCAGCGCTGGCATGCAGCGCGGCGGCAACGACATGGCAGTCTTCGGGGTCGGGAATGTCGTTCAGCGCGGCCTCGAGGTGCTCGTGCCCCTCGACCATTGCCTCAGGGAATGCCCTTTCCATGTCGCCTCGCGCCTTCCGCGCAGCCCCCTCCGGATCGTCAAGCTTGTGCCGCAACACATCGCGGACAAATCCCCGCTCGAACTCGTCGAGAATGCGCCCTGACCAGCGTACGCGATAGAGGTGCGCCTCCGCCAGCGACAGCAGAAGGTTGCGCACCAGCGGCGAGACCAGCACGCAGGCATCGGTGACAACGGTGAAGCGGTTGGCGAACATCCCCGCCGCTCAGATCAGGTCAGCGTCCGAGGCAAACAACTCATTCAGTGCCTCTGCGCGCTGGGCGTCGCGGTCATGCTTGTAGCGGAACAGGTCCTTGGCCTTGATCCTGCGGTGGCGGCCGACCTTCTCGTGATCGATCTCTCGCTTCTCAAGGAGCTTCACCAGATAAGGGCGTGAGACATTTAGGATATCGGCAGCCTGCTGGGTGGTCAGCATCTGACCCACGGGCACCAAGGTCACGGCCTCGCCCCGGCTGATATGGCGCAGCAAATCGACCAGCAGATCGACCATCAGCGGCGACAGCACGATCTCGGCGTTCTTGCGGGTCCCAGGGTCGCGAAAAGGCAGGCGTGCGCCCTCATTGTCGCGCAGCACGGCGAGAATTTGCTTCAATTGATCGGCCGTGGCGCGGTCACTCGCGCTCGGCAGGCCATGCCCGAAGGGCTCGGCCATGTTTGCATTGATGGTCATGGTTTCGCTTCTCCCTCTCGCGGCGGCGCTGGTCGTGGCGTCGAATGTGACACGCCCTCCGCCTAATTAACATAGCATCAACGCAGGCTTTCAACAACAATATTCGAAATATTCGAAACACGTCGATGATGCTCGTCACCCCGTTCAGCGGTTGCGGCTGCGTGCAGTTGGGCGGCGCTCCGGCCTGACCGTGACGCCTCCGTAGCGTCCCTCTTATCTGGCCGCTCGCATCACGGCGTGTAGCTGGCTTGTTCCGCATCTCTGACATTGGCTTGAAAAAATTGCTGCGCCAATCCTGACAACTGGCCCGGTACGGTGAAGCCGCGCGGCAGCATGCTCCCAAGGCTGACAGACTGCTTTGGGCCGAGCATGTCGCTGCGCCTACACGGTGATTGAGCGCGCGAAGCACCGATCAAATGGCCGCTGGGGCTCGAAGCAGTCCTTGGCCCGACTGGGGCAGTCGGCAACCAATTCCACTTATCATGGCAGAACAAAAAGGGACCGGCACGAGCCCGCGTTTCGATTTGCCGGTTTATGCCACCCTGCCACCCCTTCAGTCGATGTTTGAGTTGAACTGCAGCGCGGATCACGCCTGTGTCACGTCAGCACGGAGGTGGTTCATCATGGCGCAAAGGGAAAAACTGACCGAAAAACTGGTCAGGGCCGCCGAGCCTCGCGCGGGGATTTACCAGGTCTTCGACGAGGACGTGCGGGGGTTTTCGCTGCGCGTCTTTCCATCTGGCAGTCGGCATTTCGCGCTGGATTACCGGGTCAAGGGGCGCCAGCGCCGCTTCACCATCGGCAGGTGGCCCGAGTGGACGGTCACCGCCGCGCGCGAACAGGCCAAGGCGCTGCGCCGCATCATTGACGATGGTGGCGACCCGCTGGGCGAACGGGAAACCGGGATGTCCGCCCCCCGCATCCCCGATCTGATCGACCGCTATATCGAAACCCACCTGCCCAATCTGGCCCCGACCAACCGCACCGACCAGATTTCCATGCTGCGCAAACTGGTCCAGCCGGTCTGGAAACATAAGCTGGTCGAGGACATCACGCTCGATGATGTCGACAAGTTGCTCGCCCATGTGGCCAAGGGCCGCGCCCGCCCGTCCAAGGCCAAACCCAACAATCGCGCGCGCAAACTGCAGGGATCGAAACCGACGCCGATCCGCGCCAACCGAACCGGCGAGGTTCTGCGCAAGATGTTCAACCTCGCCGTCCAGTGGAAGATGCGCCCCGATAATCCGGCGATGGGGTTTCACCGGCGCATCGAGACGGAGCGCGAACGCTATCTGAGCATGGATGAGATTGATCGTCTGGCCAGCGCGCTGGGCACGGCCGAGGACCAGCGCGCCGCCAATATCATCCGCATGTGCATGTTGACAGGCGCCCGCCTTGGCGAGGTGCGCTGCGCGCGGTTTGAGCAGTTCAATCTCGAGTTCGCCACATGGTCGAAGCCCGCGACCACCACCAAGCAGCGCAAGATCCACCGTCTGCCGATTTCGCCGGATGTGGCCGCCATCGTGCGCCAGAGGCAAACGGCTGTGCACCGGGATTGCCCGTGGCTGTTTCCCGGTGATGTGCCCGGCCAGCCGGTCAAGGAAATCCGCCGGTTCTGGCGTCAGATCCAGATCAAGGCTGGAATTTCAGGCGTGCGCATCCACGACCTGCGCCATACCTTCGCCTCCTTGCTGGTCAGCGGGGGCGCGTCGCTGGAGATGATCGGCAAGCTGCTGGGGCATTCCCAGATGCGCACCACGCAACGCTATGCGCACATGATGGACTCGCCCTTGCGGGACGGGGTCAATGCGGTCGCGGAGATGATGAAGCCGCAGCTGCGCATTGTTCAGGGCGGGGTTCAGGGCGGGCGCTGAACTCGCCCTGAACGGGCATCAACGCCACGGGTTAATGAGGACCGTGTTTATAAGGGCCTTTTCAATGCCCGCCAGATCGGGCTGAGCTTGCGCCGGATCTGGCTTTCATCCGGAACAGACCCATCCTTGGCGTTCGCCACGAACCATTCCTGACCTTCCGCGACAAGCTCGGCCTGCGACTCCGGTAAGCCGCGCTCGAACAGCCTGATCATTAGGGCCTGAAGCATTCCCTCCCAATCGTGCCGTGACGACCGCCCGGGGCTGACATGAACACGGTGTAGCGGATCATATTCATCCTCGAAGCGCTGGGCGGATCCTGCCGTCACCAGAAGATCATCCATTCTGATGGGTGCGCCTTGGGCAGGATCGGTGATGATCTTCCATGTCTCGCTAAGCGGCGGCCGGATGCGCCGGACCATACAGGCCCCGGGATCTGAGCGATTGCGCCGAAACAGAGGCATGATGTCCTCGGCACAGACCACCACCAGCCCAACCAGCGGTTCGGTGCCGCAGCATTGGACCAAGCCAATGCTGGTGACAATTTCAATGATTCCCTCGGTCGCCCATCCGACAATATCGGCAGGCGCGCATCCCCAACGCACAGCCAAATCCTCCAAAGCCCAGAAAACACGTGGTGGTAAAGCCATCGCTTCGTCCTTTTCGAAGTTTGCATGAGGGCGCGTGCGGCGTTGGTCACAGACGTGCCGAGAGAACCCCGGCGCCACCCTGAACCTGCAACTTTCGGTTGTTAACATAGCGACTTAACTCGCCCATAAAAAATGGGACATCCCAGAAAACTTCAATAAAACAAGGGGTGGCACGAAGGCTGCGATGAATACGCCGGTTTATGCCACCCTGCCTCCCCCTGCCATCTGCTCCCCTGCACCCCGTGACGCAATCGCCCGCAATCGGGCGCAAAGGGGAAGGACTCACAGATGTTGGATACGCAGGACAGCCACCATGAAGGGCCCGACTTGGGCCTGTTGGAGGACTGGATCAGTCGGCATGATCTGGCGATCAGCCTCGGGGTGTCCGAGGACACGCTGTGGCGCTGGGACACCGATGGCCGCCAGCACCGAGATGTTCGTGGCCTTGCGGTCGAGTCGGGTCTTGATGACGGTGCCGTCCAGAATGAGACGGACGATATCTTCGTCGGCCAGATTGCGGGCGCACCACGCGTCCCAGTCCACCTTCACCTTGCGCCAGGCCCGGCTGACCACGTCCTTGCCGA
>JAHYJF010000003.1 GCA_019428955.1 Burkholderiaceae bacterium | reverse complement strand
AGCCAGGTTGTGGCACAAACGATCGTGTTCGCGCTGGCTATCCTGATCCTGCGTTTTCGTCCCCAGGGAGTGGTGACCAACCGATGAAAGAGGCGCGGAAACCACACGCACATCCTGGACTGCTACTGCGGGCTCGGTTGTTGCGCGAACCAGTGGTCGCAATCATCGTATTTGGACTTCTAACGAGTCTGCCACTCCTGATATCCGGGTACGTGATCTACATTCTTCCGCAGTACATGCTGTTCGGTGTCCTAGCTATGTCGCTTGCCCTTGTCTGGGGTTTCTGCGGCATGCTGAGCTTCGGGCAAGCCGGTTTCTTCGCGCTGGGCGCCTACACCATGGGCCTATGCATCCAACACGCCGGTGAGCTCGGGATAAACGCGGCCTATCTTGGACTGTTCATCAGCATGGTGGTCGGCATCGTAATTGCCGGTGGCGTAGGTTACTTTTTGTTCAGCGCTGGAGTGCGCGACTCGTACTTCGTGATTGTTACGTTAGCGCTTTCAATAATTGTTGAGCAGATTGCCGTGGGGCAATCACAGATCACCGGGGGCTGGAACGGGATGTTCATTCCACGTATGGAACTCTCGCTCTGGGAGTGGAAGTTACCACTAGAGTCGGACGAGAGCATCTACTACGTGATACTGGTTTTTGTAGCGGTGGCCTATTTCTTCCTCCGCTGGATCACCCGAGCGAAATTCGGCAAGGTCCTTGCTGGTATACGGGAAAACGAGGATCGCACCCAGTCTCTCGGCTTTAAGGTCCCTCTATACAAGACAGCGACCTTTGCGATCTCGGCGGGCATCGCATGCCTGGCTGGGGCACTATACGGTACCCACGCAGCCTTCGTGGCACCATCCTTGGCGGGCGTCCTGTTTTCCACAGAGGTAGTGGTTTGGGTGGCGATCGCGGGCCGCAGTTCTCTTCTTGGCGCTTTATTGGGTGGGATTCTGGTCTCGTCCTTATCTAACGCTCTTAGCGCAGTTACACCGCAATATTGGCAGCTGGTGCTCGGAGTGTCGTTCGTCGTCGTGGTCGCATTCTTCCGTGGCGGTATTGCGGGAGCGGTGAATCGTTTCTCGGCGCGCATAGGGGGCTGATCACATGGCCGCCCAATTGCTACGCACCGAACACCTTACCAAGCGATTCAAGGGGCTTACGGCCAACGAGGATGTGGACTTTGAAATTTTCGCTGGTGAGATTCGCTGCGTAATCGGACCCAATGGCGCTGGTAAGACCACCTTCTTGAGCATGATTTCCGGACACCTGCAGCCCACTTCCGGCCACGTATGGTTTCGCGGTGAAGATATTACAAAGATGCCGTTGGTTGAACGCGCGCGACTCGGGATCGCTCGCAAATTCCAGACCCCTTCCGTGTTCAATCGTCTAACTGTTTACGAAAACATCGAGCTTGCGGTACTCGGGACCTCGCGTCCCAAACATCGCCGTCATGCACGTGTGCGCGAAGTGCTCGAACTAGTGCGGCTCTCAGAACAAACTCACCAACTCACTTCGATGCTATCCCACGGTCAGAGGCAGTGGCTGGAGGTGGGACTGCTCATCGGCAACGATGCCGACTTGATGTTGCTAGATGAACCTACCGCTGGTATGACGGCCGAGGAAACGCATTCCACCGGAGAACTGGTGCGGTCGCTCGCTCAGGAACTGTCCTTATCGGCGATCATCATAGAGCACGACATTAATTTCATACGCGACCTGGAAGCTCCGATCACCGTTCTACACATGGGGCGAGTTGTTGCCCACGGTAATTACGACGAAATCTCGCGCAATGAAATGGTGCGCGATAGTTATCTTGGGCACTAGAAATTGGCTCTAAAAGCTGACAATTTGACAGCTGGTTACGGAGACATCACTGTACTACGTGATGTTTCATTTCGCGTCGGCGCTGGTGAAATAATAGGAATTCTCGGCCGAAACGGAATGGGCAAGACAACCTTGATCCGGTGTTTGGCTGGCCTAATTAAGCCATCCGTGGGCTCCATCTCTTTCGAGGGACAAGACGTCACTGCCTTGAAGCCTTACGAACGGGCAAGATGTGGATTCACGACGATTGTGCAAGGACGCGGCGTATTCCCACAGATGACAGTTGCTGAGAATCTGGAGATGGGGCGAATTGCTGCAGGTCGTGGCGACAAAGATCGCCTAAGTGAAGTATTTGGCTATTTCCCGCGCTTAGAGGAGCGAATGGGTCAACAAGCCGGTACGATGAGCGGAGGAGAGCAACAGATGTTAGCTATTGGGCGAGGGCTTATGGCCAATCCCACGCTTATGCTGCTCGATGAACCTTCGGATGGCATAATGCCATCGATTGTTGCGCAGATCGCAGAGATCTTGGTAGAAATTAATCAACGCCAGAAAATGACTATCATAATAGTCGAGCAGAATGTGCCCATGGTATTTAAGATGGCAAAACGGTGTTTGATAATAGAAAAGGGCGGTATAGTGGCAGAAGGGTCTCCTCATGAGCTGTCGAACTCTAATATCATGAAGGAATATCTGGCGATATAGAATATATTCGGATGAAATATTTCCGCCAAAGTTACAAAATATTGACTTTTATCCAATCAATTACTCTACTTGCCATCGCCCGCTCGAAATGAACTGCCCCTTTTATCAGAGCCAGTTGATCGGCTGATAACTTGCGGATCGTAGGTCGAGGCGGTTCCGATCTCCTGAGGCGGCGCAACCGTCAACTGCTGCGTTGTGGTCCTAGGTGCCTCGCGACGGGTCCGACCGTGGCCTGCCCCAACGCCTGGCAGCCGGGCGCCACTGCTGACCGCCTCCGTGGCCTTCTCCCATTTCCATTCGCGGTTCCGGCGGCGTGCTGGGCTAAAATCGCGGCTCGCACCCAGCGCGTGCGCACGACCGGGGCGAAGCACCAGATTGCCGCCCGGATTTCCGCCGTTCGAAGGAGCCGCCGATGCGCGTCCTGCTCATTCTCGATCCGCTGCCGCAGATCAAGACCTACAAGGACACCAGCTACGCCATGATGGTTGCCGCCGGCGAGCGTGGTCACGAGATTCACGTCTGCGGGCCGGGCGAATTGTGGTTCGATGGCGCGCAAGTCTGCGTCGCGGCTACCAGACTGGAACTCCAGGGCATGGGCCACGACGACTGGTACCGGCTGGCTGATCCTGACGAACAGCCGCTGCAGCACTTCGACGCGACGCTGATGCGCAAGGACCCGCCCTTCGACCTCGAGTACCTTTACGCGACGATGCTGCTCGAACGCGCCGTGGCGCAGGGTGCGCGGGTGTTCAACGATCCACGCGCGATCCGCGATCACAACGAGAAGCTGGCAATCACCGAATTCCCGCAGTTTGCGGCCCAGACCATAGTCACCCGCGATCCCAAGCGGCTGCGTGCCTTTGTCAAGGAACATGGGCAGGCGATCTTCAAGCTGCTCGACGGCATGGGTGGCACCTCGATCTTCCAGGCGCGCGAGGGCGATGCCAACCTGTCGGTGATCATCGAGACCATGAACCAGTTTGGCGCGCGCTCGGTGATGGCGCAGCGCTACCTCCCCGAGATCAGCGCAGGCGACAAGCGCATCCTGCTGATTGCTGGCGCGGTGGTGCCCTTCTGCCTGGCTCGCATCCCGCAAGAAGGTGAGTCGCGCGGCAACCTGGCCGCCGGCGGCACCGCCCGCGCCCAGCCACTGTCGGCGCGTGACCGCGAGATCGCCGAGGCGCTCGCCCAGCCGCTGTGGGAGCGCGGCTTGCTGCTGGTCGGGCTCGACGTGATCGGGGGATGCCTGACCGAAATCAATGTCACCAGCCCGACCTGTTTCCAGGAAATCACCCAGCAGACTGGCTACGACGTCGCCGCACAATTCGTCACGGCGCTGGAGGCGGCGGTCGCGCGATGATCAGCGTGCTGGTCATCGCCCATGCGCCGCTGGCCACGGCGCTGGTCAACTGCACTCGGCACGTCTTCGGCGAATTGCCCAAGCAGTTCGCGGCGCTCGATGTGATTCCGGACGAGGACCCTGAGGCGGCTCTGGAGGCGGCGCGCTACCTGCTGGCTCGCACCAACGATGGCGGCGGTGCGGTGGTGTTCACCGATCTCTACGGCGCCACGCCGGCGCGGATCGCCACCCGCCTGGCGTGCCTGCGCCAGGTGGCGGTGATCTCGGGCGTGAGCCTGCCGATGCTGGTGAAGGCTCTGGGGCGCCGCCGCGGGGCGGACCTGCCCGAACTGGTGGACCTGCTCATCGATGCCGGGCGTGGCGCCGTCATCGAACTCGGCCTGGAGCAATACAGTCAGCAGGGAGAGGACGGAAGCGGGCGAGACGATGCTTGAAGCCGAGACGATGGTGGTCAACCGGCTCGGTCTGCATGCCCGGCCTTCGGCCAAACTGACCCGGCTGGCGGGGCAGTTTCAGGCGGAGATATGGCTGAGCTGCAAGGGTCGGCGGATCAATGCCAAGAGCATCATGGGGGTGATGATGCTGGCGGCGGCCAAGGGCAGCACGCTGCTGGTCGAGGCCGATGGTCCCGATGAAGCGGCCGCCCTGGTGGCGGTCTGCGAGCTGTTTGCCGCCGGCTTCGATGAAGACGGCGAGGGTGAGGCGCAGTGAGAAAGGTATTCGTGGTCGATAGCAGGGTTCCGGTCGGGACCGGCACGGCGATCGGCTAAGCTATCGGCTCGAAGGTCGCGCCGGATGGTCCGGCGCACGCTTCCTGGATGACAGGTCAGACGATGTTCAGCCTGCACGGCAGTGGTCTCGGTGGAGGAATCGCGATTGGGCGCGCGCAACGGCTCGCACCCCAATTGCTCGACGTCGCCCACTACCGCATCGAGCCGCACCGGATCGAGGTCGAGCTGGTCAGGATCGACCGCGCCATCGCCGAGTCTCGCCAGGCCCTGGTGACAATCACCGAGGATCTGCCGGCCTCGGCTCCGGCAGAGGCCCGCGCACTGATCGACATTCACCTGATGCTGCTCGAGGATGAGCTTTTCGTTCAGGGCGCCCGCGCGCTAGTCGCCGATCAAGGCTGGAACGCCGAATGGGCGGTGGCGAGCCGGGCCCAGGAACTCGCCGAACAGTTCGACGAATTCGAAGACCTTTACATGCGCGAGCGCGGGCGCGATGTGCGCCAGGTTGCCGAGCGCCTGCTGAATTCGCTCGGCGGCACCAGCGCACGGGTGGGCGGCGAGGGCGTCGAGACCCCGGTCTTCGTCGCCGAGGATATTTCCCCGGCCGACATGCTGGCCCTGCGCAACGCCTTCGGGTTTGTGATCGACCTCGGCGGGACTACCTCTCATGCGGCCATCCTGGCGCGCTCGCTGCAGGTGCCGACAGTGGTCGGCCTGGGTTGCGCGCGTGAGCTGATTCGCGACGACGACTGGGTAATCCTCGATGCCGACGCCGGGCTGATCATCGTTGCGCCTGACGAGGAAGTGCTGGCGCAGTACCGTACGCTGCAGGCCGAAAGCCTGCTGGCCCAGGACAAGCTCAAGCGCCTGGCCAAGGTGCCGGCGGTGACCGTCGACGGTGTCGCCGTCGAGCTGCTGGCGAACATCGAGCTTCCCGGCGAAGCCGAGGCGGCACATCAACTCGGAGCCGACGGGGTGGGGTTGTTCCGCTCCGAATTCCTGTTCATGAACCGCTCCGATCTGCCCAACGAAGACGAACAGTTCGAGGCCTATCGCGATGTGATCGTGGCGATGCGCGGCAAGCCGGTGACCATTCGCACGCTCGACGCCGGGGCCGACAAGCCGATCGAGGCGATGAAGGAATGGCAATCGGCCAACCCCGCGCTGGGACTGCGAGCCATCCGCTTCTCGCTGGCCGAACCGGAGATCTTCCTGGTGCAGTTGCGCGCGATGCTGCGCGCCGGACGTTTCGGCAAATTGCGCATCCTGCTGCCGATGCTGGCCCATGGTCACGAGGTCGACCAGTCGCTGCGCCTGATCGAACAGGCGCGCGAACAGCTGCGCTCGCGTCGGGTGCTGGCTGCAGAACACGTTGAAGTCGGCGGGATGATCGAGGTTCCGGCGGCCGCGCTAGCGGCGGATTACTTCGCCCGGCGGCTCGACTTTCTGGCCATCGGCACCAACGACCTGGCCCAGTACACGCTGGCCATCGACCGTGACGATCACGCGGTGGCGGCGCTCTACGATCCCTACCACCCGGCAGTGCTACGGCTGGTGGCCCGAACCATCCGCGCCGCCAACAAGCGCCGGCGCCAGGTGTCGGTGTGCGGCGAGTTCGCGGGCGAGCCGGAAGCGACTGCATTGCTGCTGGGGATGGGGCTGCGGCAGTTCTCGATGCATCCGGCGAGCCTGCTGCGCATCAAGCGCGAGGTGTTGCACGCCGATGCCGCCAAGCTTGCCAGCCGGGTGGCCCGGCTGCTGCGAACCGACGACCCGGATCGCGTCCGCGCGCTGCGCGAGCGGCTCGGCGATCCTGAACCCCAATAGGCGGCAGTGGTGGGCGATAGCGGCAAAGGTTCGGTCGGTGTGGTCCAGGCGCAACGGATGCGCTTCGACGACGAGCTCGCGCTGCGCGGCGGCGGTCGGATCGCCAATTACGAGCTGGCCTACGAGACCTATGGCGAGCTCAACTCGGCGCGCGACAACGCGGTGCTGGTCTGCCATGCGCTCAACGCCTCGCACCATGTTGCCGGGACCTACGCCGACGACCCCGAGAACCTCGGCTGGTGGGACAACCTGATTGGCCCCGGCAAGCCGGTTGATACCGAGCGTTTCTTTGTCATTGGCGTCAACAACCTTGGCAGCTGCTTCGGGTCCACCGGGCCGGGGTCGACCAACCCGGCCACCGGCGAGCCCTACGGGCCGGATTTCCCGGTGGCGACGGTCGAGGACTGGGTGCATTCCCAGGCGCTGCTCGCCGACCGGCTGGGCATCGAGCGCTTTGCGGCGGTGATTGGCGGCAGCCTCGGCGGCATGCAGGCGCTGGCCTGGAGTTATCTCTATCCGCTGCGCATTGCCAACGCGGTTGTGATTGCCTCCGCGCCGCGCCTGTCGGCGCAGAACATCGCTTTCGACGAGGTGGCGCGGCGCGCTATCATCACCGACCCGGAGTTCCACGGCGGACACTTCTATCGTTACGGCGTGGTGCCGCGGCGTGGCCTGCAGGTGGCGCGGATGATCGGCCACATCACCTACCTGTCCGACGACGCGATGGCCGAGAAATTTGGCCGGACCATGCGCCACGAAAAGTACAGCTTCAGCTTTGACGTCGATTTCGAAATCGAGTCCTACCTGCGCTACCAGAGCGAGAAATTCTCGACCTACTTCGACGCCAATACCTACCTGCTGATCACCCGCGCGCTCGATTACTTCGATCCGGCACGCGACCACGGCGGCAGCCTGCAACAGGCGCTGGCGCCGGCGCGGGCCGATTTCCTGGTCGCATCCTTCACCACCGACTGGCGCTTTGCGCCCCAGCGCAGCCGCGAGATCGTCGAGGCGCTGGTCGCCAATCACTGCAACGTCACCTACGCCGCCATCGATGCGCCCCACGGCCACGATGCGTTCCTGCTCGATGACGAGCAGTACCACGCGCTGCTGGGCGCCTACTTCGAGCGCATCGCGGCGCGCTTGGGAGGACGGCGATGAGTTCGGCTGCTGCCCGGGGAGAAACGCCGCGCCTGCGCCCCGACCTGGCGGTGATCGCCAACTGGATCAAGCCCGGCGCCACGGTGCTCGACCTGGGTTGCGGCGATGGCGCATTGCTGGCTCACCTCCAGCGCGAGAAGGCCTGCCTGGGCTACGGGGTCGAGATCGCCGACGCCTCGGTGCTTGCCTGCGTGCGCCGCGGCGTCAATGTGATCCAGCGAGACATCGAGGCCGGGCTGGGGATGTTCGCGGCCAGCCGCTTCGACGTGGTGGTGCTCTCGATGGCGATCCAGGTCACCCACCAGACCGAGCGGGTGCTGCGCGAGATGAGCGAAGTGGGCGCCGAGGGGATCGTATCGTTCCCCAACTTCGGGCGCTGGTCCCACGCCTGGTCGATCCTGCGCGGCCGCATGCCGGTGTCGCGCGAAATGCCCTACGAGTGGTACAACACCCCCAACCTGCATCTCGCGACCCTGCCCGACTTCGAGGACTTCCTGGCCAAGTTCGGCTATGAGGTCAGCGCCAGCGCGTTTCTCAAGAACGGCAAGCCGGTCAATTGGCTCGCCGGCCTGCGCGCCACCCAGGCGATCTACCGGTTCCGGCGCGTCGCCTCCTGAGGGTCCGGACCCGGCTCTGCGGAAGCTTCGCCGCGCTTGGCCGATGGGCGCCCGAGCAGCGCCGCGAGCCGCTCCTGCAGGGCCGGGGTCCGCAGGCTTGCCTGGTGGGCAGCGGACATCGATCTTTCGAGCGCGACCCGCTCGTCGCTGCTGCCGCCCGCGGCGAGCGCCAGCAGATGGCGTTTCATGTCGGCCACCGCGCCCGGTTCGGTTTGGGCGATGGTTGCGCGCAACTCCGCGATTCTCTTGTCGAGCGCGCTGCGCGGGATGATTTCCGAGAGAAAGCCGATGCGCAGCATCTCCTCGGTGTCGATATTCACCCCGGCGAGCATCAGCCGGCTGGTTGCCGACAGTCCGAGGCGGGTGACGTAGCGGCGCAGTCCGCCGGAGTAGTAGTGAATCCCGAGGCGTGCTGCCGGCACGTACATCCGGATTCCGGGGACGCCGATCCGGATGTCGCAGCACAGCGCCAGGTCGGTCGCGCCACCGGTGATGCTGCCGTTGAGTGCGGCGATGGTCACGAATGGCAGGGTCTCAAGGGTGTCGAAGAGCTGCTCGAGGCGGTCGTCGAGCCGGGTCTCGATCGCCTGGAGCGTGTAGCCGGAACTGAAGCTGCGCTCGCCCGCTCCGGTGATCAGCAACCCCCGGGTCGTTCCCGGGTCGGCGCGCAGGGGCTCGAGCAGCGCCAGCAGCGCGTCAATGTCGGCGGGGTCGATGCGGTTGTGCTGGGCCGGACGGTTCAGCGTCACCTCCAGCCAGTCGGCCTCACGGCGCGCGAGCGGGGCACCTTCATGGTCTGCAATCGCTTGGGCGATGGTTGGTGACATGGCTGGCCAGCCTCCTGACTGGTCGGAACGGATGCGGTCTGTGGGACTGATCTAGCTGACGTTTACGTAAACGTCATTTACCTTTTCCGGATAATATCAAGGCGCCTCGAAGGGAACCAATGATGAACGATCAAAGTGAGGCCAGAAAACTGGCCACCTATCGCCCTATCCACAAGGTGCGCTTTGTAACCGCCGCATCGTTGTTCGACGGCCACGATGCCTCGATCAACATCATGCGCCGGATCCTGCAGTCGATGGGCGTCGAGGTAATCCATCTCGGCCACAACCGTTCGGTCGAAGAGATCGTCAGCGCCGCCCTGCAGGAAGATGTCCAGGGCATCGCGATCAGCTCCTATCAGGGCGGCCACGTCGAGTTCTTCCACTACATGATCGATCTGCTGCGCAGCCGCGGCGGCGCCGACATCCGGATTTTCGGCGGCGGTGGCGGCGTGATCGTCGCCGATGAGATCCGTGATCTGGAGGGCTACGGCGTCACCCGCATCTACTCGCCCGAGGATGGCCAGCGCATGGGCTTGCAGGGAATGGTCGGCGAGATGGTCCAGCTCTCCGACGTCGACCTGACCAAGGGCGCGAGCACCGACCTCGCGGCGCTTGGCGGCCACGATGAGAAATCCTGGCGGGCGCTGGCGCGGCTGATCACCGTGCTCGACAACGGTGCCGGCAGCAAGGGTCTGGACAAGTTGCGCTCGCAGTTGCAGCCCGCGGCGGCCGACTGCAAGGTGCCGACGCTGGGGGTAACCGGTACCGGTGGCGCGGGCAAGTCGTCGCTGACCGACGAATTGATCCGCCGCCTGCGGCTCGACCAGGGCGACGCCTTGCGGGTGGCGGTGATCTCGATCGATCCGTCGCGGCGCAAGTCCGGCGGCGCGCTGCTCGGCGACCGCATCCGCATGAATGCGATCGGGCCGTGGGGTGATGGCGGAGCGCGCGTGTTCATGCGTTCGCTGGCCACCCGCGAAGCGGGCAGCGAAATCAGTGGCGCGCTGCCCGATGCGATCGCGGCGTGCAAGGTCGCGGGCTTTGACCTGATCATCGTCGAAACCTCGGGCATCGGCCAGGGCAATGCGGCGATCGCGCCGCTGGTGTCGGCCTCGCTGTATGTGATGACGCCCGAGTTCGGCGCCGCCAGCCAGCTCGAGAAGATCGACATGCTCGACTTCGCCGATTTCGTGGCGATCAACAAGTTCGATCGCAAGGGTTCGGCGGACGCCTTGCGCGACGTCGCCAAGCAGGTGCAGCGCAATCGCGAGGCGTTCGGGGTGCCGGCCGAACAGATGCCGGTCTTCGGTACCCAGGCGTCGCGTTTCCAGGACGACGGCGTGACGGCGCTCTACCAGGCGATCGTCGCGCGCCTGGCCGAGCTCGGCTTCCCCCTCGCGCCGGGTCGGCTGGCCAAGGTCAGCGTGCGCCACACCAGCTCCGCCAACGCGATCGTGCCCTCGGCCCGGGCGCGCTACCTGGCGGAGATTTCCGCGGCGCTGCGCGACTACGAGGACCAGGCCCGCACCCAGGCGCAGCTGGCCCGCGAGGTCCAGCAGTTGCGCGCGGCCGCGCGGATGCTGGCCGCTGAGCGGGAGGCGTGTGCCCCTGAGGCGGGAGCGCCGGACGATAGCATCGCGGCACTCGAGAAGCTGGCGGGGCAGCGCGAGGACCAGCTCGATCCGGCCGCCCGCAAGCTGCTCTCAATGTGGCCCGACATGCGCAAGGCCTACTCAGGCGACGAGTACGTGGTGCGTATCAGGGACCGCGAGATTCGCACTTCGCTGGTCAGCACCTCGCTGTCTGGCACCAGGATTCCCAAGGTGGCGTTGCCGCGTTATGAGGATCACGGCGAGCTGCTCAAGTGGCTGATGCTCGAGAACGTTCCGGGCTCCTATCCCTACACCGCCGGAGTGTTCGCGTTCAAGCGCGAGAACGAGGATCCGACCCGGATGTTCGCGGGCGAAGGCGACGCGTTTCGCACCAACCGACGCTTCCACCTGCTCTCCGAGGGCATGCCGGCCAAGCGGCTGTCGACCGCCTTCGACTCGGTGACGCTCTACGGCTTCGACCCCGACCTGCGACCCGACATCTACGGCAAGGTCGGCAATTCGGGCGTTTCGATCGCCACCCTCGATGACCTCAAGGTGCTCTACGACGGCTTCGACCTGTGTGATCCGAGCACCTCGGTGTCGATGACGATCAACGGTCCGGCTCCGACCATCCTGGCGATGTTCATGAACACCGCCGTCGACCAGCAGGTCGCAAAGTTCGTCGCCGACAACGAGCGCCAGCCCACCGATACCGAGTACGAGAAGATTCGCGAATGGACGCTGAGCACGGTGCGCGGCACGGTGCAGGCCGACATCCTCAAGGAAGACCAGGGCCAGAACACCTGCATCTTCTCGACCGAGTTCTCGCTCAAGGTCATGGGCGACATCGCCGAATATTTCGTCCATCACGGCGTGCGCAACTTCTACTCGGTGTCGATCTCCGGGTATCACATCGCCGAGGCCGGGGCCAATCCGATCAGCCAGCTGGCGTTCACGCTGGCCAACGGCTTCACCTATGTCGAGGCGTATCTCGCGCGCGGCCTGCACATCGACGATTTCGCGCCCAACCTGAGCTTCTTCTTCAGCAATGGCATGGACCCCGAGTACACGGTGATCGGGCGCGTCGCGCGGCGGATCTGGGCGGTGGCGATGAAGGAACTGTACGGCGCCAACGAGCGCAGCCAGAAGCTCAAGTATCACTGCCAGACTTCGGGTCGTTCGCTCCACGCCCAGGAGGTCGATTTCAACGACATCCGCACGACGCTGCAGGCGCTGATTGCCACCTACGACAACGCCAACAGCCTGCACACCAATGCCTATGACGAGGCGATCACCACGCCTACCGAGGAGTCGGTGCGCCGCGCCATGGCGATCCAGATGATCATCAATCGCGAGTGGGGGCTGGCCAAGAACGAGAACCCCAACCAGGGCAGCTTCATCATCGACGAACTGACCGAGCTGGTAGAGGCGGCGGTGCTCGCCGAGTTCGAACGTATCGCCGAGCGTGGCGGGGTGCTGGGGGCGATGGAAACCGGCTACCAACGGGGCCGGATCCAGGACGAAAGCCTCTACTACGAGACCCTCAAGCACACCGGAGAATATCCGCTCATCGGTGTCAACACCTTCCGCAATCCGCATGGTGACCAGACCTCGCAGACGATCGTGCTGGCGCGCTCCACTGACGAAGAGAAGGCCTCGCAACTGGAGCGGCTGCGCGATTTTCAGCAGCGTCACAGCAAGGAATCGGGTCCGATGCTGGCGCGCCTGCAGACGGCGGTGATCGAGAACCGCAACGTGTTCGAGGTGCTGATGGAGGCCGTGCGGGTTTGCTCGCTCGGGCAGATCACCAGCGCACTGTTCGAAGTTGGAGGCCAGTACCGGCGCAGCATGTAGGAGAGCCGCCATGTCCGCGCAGTGGCTGAGGGGATGGCATCGATCGGCAGGCTGGTGAGCGCGCGAGTCGCGCCGCGGCGTGCTGCGGGCGCTTACGGCCGGCGCCTGCGCGCCGCTCGGAGCCTGGGCAGCTAGTGCGCGGGCCGGCAACGCTGCTCCCGAGCTGATGCCGCTGGTCGCACCCGAGCTGATCGCAGCGCTCGCGCAGGGCGAAGACGAATTCCTGGCGATGACCCTTTCCGGGGCGCTCTTGCGGCTGGTTGGCAGCTACTGGGAAACCATCGGCGAGGGCTTCGACCCCGCCGCGCCGGTGGCAGCTGGCCATGGTCGGATCGTCGGGCGCTCGAACGCCGGCTGGCTGCGCGTGATCGAGAACTGCACCATGGTCGCAACCCTCGGACCGCGGATTTCCGATCACGGCGGCTTCGTGAACCTCGCGGCCGGTATCATCGCGGTCAGCGCCGAACACTCTCCGGGCAGCCCGAGAGGGCCTCGGGCCAGAGCCGGCCGCGACCAGGCGCCACCAGCACCACGCCTGGTGCGTTTCGAACGCGAGGGAGCGGTCTGGCGCGAAGCGGCACGCTCGAATTTCGCCGTGCTGCCCGATGCCCGGCCCACGCTGGTCGACCTCGGCAGCGCGGCCGGCGGGCGCGAGGATGGCGCACACCTCGCGGTGCTTGCCGGACCCGACGCCGGACGATATCGCCATGGCGTGCTCGGCGACCCCTTTGAAGCCACCGCGATCGTCTATGCCGAGCGCCACAGCCTCGCGCCGCTGGCCACGATCACGCTGCCCGAGCCGCAGGTTTTCGAGGACATCACACTGCGCGCGTTCGTCGACCCCGACAATGGCCGGACGAGCCTGGCGACGGTGCGCTCGGGTGACAAGGGCGCGGCACTGGTGCTGGTTGGTCGCTCGCGCACCGACCCGGCGGCGCTGACGATCATCGCCGAAGGGCCGGCGTTGGGCATGCGCCAGCGCTGGCTGGCGCCGATCGCCGCGGGTGACGGCCTCTACGCTGTCCACACGCCGCACATCGGCGGGGTTCTGACGCTCTACCGGCGCGTTGGCGCCAGACTGCTTGCTCAAGCCTTGCGTACCGGGGTGTCGAACCACATGATCGGATCGCGCGATCTCAACGCCTCGGCGCTCGTCGGCTCGCTGCTGGTGGTGCCCAGCCAGCAGCACGACGAACTGGTTGCCCTTGACCTCGCCGATGACGCCCGCGAACGCTGGCGCCTGCGCCTCAAGGCGCCAGTGGGCGCGTTGCTCGCGGTCGGTGAAAGCCTGGTGGTGCTCGATGGCAGCGGCCGTCTCTTCGGCATCGAAAAACTCTAGGGCAGTGGCAGTGGTCACACTACCCGCAAGGGTCTAAAATTAGCCAAAGGTTAATGAATGGTCAACGTCGGGTGCGAGTGCCTCGGAGGCGCCCCTGGCGGATGAGGCCGGGCAGGGAGGTTGCCATGACCCATAAACCCAGTTTTGAACTCAGCCTGACCCGCCGGATCAGTGCACCGCCAGAGTTTGTTTTCGACGCCTTTGTCGCTGGCGACCAGCTCTCGAAGTGGTGTGCGCCGCGGGGCATGACCGTGCCCAAGGTGGCGCTCGATGCTCGGGTCGGACAGGGCTATCGGCTGACCATGGAAGCTCGTGACCGGTCGACTTTTACGGTCACCGGTGAATACCGGGAGCTCCTGCGCCCGACGCGGATCGCCTACACCTGGCAGTGGGTCGATGACGCGACGACGGCGCTCGAAACCCTGGTGCTGGTCGAGCTCCGGCCCTGCGACGAGGGAACCGAACTGGTGCTGACCCACTCCGGCTTCAGTGAACCCGGGATGCGCGATGCCCACATCCCGGGCTGGAATTCGAGTCTCAACCGGCTGGTCGAAATGCTCGATCCGCGTGGCACGGCAGCAAATCTTGCCCTCAGCGGCGACCCCCGCAGCACCAATACCTGGTCGGTGCGCATCGCGCTGGCCGAAAAGGGGCTGCACTACGAAATGGTCCAGCGCGCGCCGCACAGTGCGGAGCAGGTGCGGCTGCACCCCTTCGGTCGCATCCCCGCGCTGCGCGACGGTGACTTCATTCTCTTCGAAACCAGCGCCATCGTGCGCTACCTCGACGAGTGCTTTCCCGAGCCGGCGCTCATGCCAGCGAGTGTGCGGGAGCGGGCGCGCGCCGAGCAGTGGGTGAGCGCGGCCAGTTTATACCTGTATGACGCGATGATCCGCCGCTACGTCCTGCAGTACCTGTTTCCCAAAGGACCCGGCGGCGAGCCCGATGCCGGGGTCATCGCTGCCGCCCGAGTCGAAATTACGCGCCATCTAGCGATACTCGATGACGCCTACGGCGAGCACAACGCGATCACCGGGGAAACATTCGGCATTGCCGATCTGGTGCTGGTGCCGATCATCGACTACCTGGCGCGCTCGCCCGGCGGCGAAGAACTGTTGGCCGCGGCGCCCAACGTCAGCCGCGCGCTGGCCAGTGCCCGGGCGCGCCCAAGTTTCCAGGCCACCCACCCTTCGGCCAAACCAGCGACCTAGCCACGATCGTAGAGCCAGGCCTGGCGCGCCGCTAGCTCAGGCCGCTGCGGCAGCGCGCTGAGGCTGCCGCTCGTCGGTACGAAAGCCGCGGCCCATCCACACGATCGGCGCGGCGCGATCGAGCAGCGCGTCGCCGGCGCCTTCGAAGGAAAGGTCAGCGGGCAGGTTCACTACTTCGAAGTCCTGGGCGGTGAACCATTGCCCGAAATGGCGCTCCTCGCCACGCCGCTCGCCATGGCGAAATCTGGCCAGCACGACCCGGTTGCCGAGCACCCCAAGTCCGGCGTTGGCGGTGAACACCATGTCGGGGCAGCCAGCGGCCGGTTCGATCAGCCTCACCTCGGCGTGCCGCACCAGGGCCTGGTGCAATTTGCTCAACTGCCTGGTCACCAGCGAGCGCTTGCTGGTGTTGACGTGGCCAAGCATCCACGGATTGATGACGTAACAGACCTCGAACCTGCTTGGTTCGCACATCAGCAGGGTTGGCGTCACTACTTGCTCCTTGGTTTCAGGCTGGCAGTGCGTCACCGCGCACGGGGGTGGGGCTTGGCTGGGGACTCGTGATGGTGTCGAGAACCGCTTCGATAGCGCCGAGCGCCTGATCGACCTGCGCACGGGTGATGGTCAGCGGGGGCGCGAGCCGGACCACGCTCTGGTGAGTTTCCTTGCTGAGCACGCCGCAGCGCATCAGCTCCTCGCAAAAGCTGCGGGCGCTGACCCACTGCGGCCAGAGGTCGAGTCCGATCAGCAGGCCGCGGCCGCGCACCGCACGGATCGCGGGGTGCCGCAGCTCGCCAAGGCGCGCGAGCAGGTAGGAACCCAGTTCTTCGGCGCGTTGCGCGAGCTGGTCGCGCTCGAGGATCTCGAGGGCTGTGCGCGCCACCGCGCAGGCCAGCGGGTTGCCGCCGAAAGTGCTGCCGTGGTCGCCGGGCTGGAACACCGCCATCACGTCGGCACGGGCCAGGAACATCGGGATCGGCAACAGTCCGCCGCCCAGGGCCTTGCCCAGGATCGGGGCGTCGGGCTTGACTGCTTCATGGTCGCAGGCCAGCAGCTTGCCGGTGCGCCCCAGTCCGGTCTGGACCTCGTCGGCGATCATCAGGATGTTGTGACGCGAGCAGATTTCGCGCACCGCGCGCAGGTAGCCGACGGGGGGTACCACGATCCCGGCTTCGCCCTGGATCGGTTCGACCAGGAACGCCGCCGTCTCCGGCCGGATGGCCGCCTCGAGCGCCACCGTATCGCCCTAGGCGACGGTGTCGAACCCTGGCGTGCAGGGGCCGAAGCCGCTGCGGTATTGCGCTTCGCTCGAGAAGCTGATGATGGTGGTGGTGCGGCCGGCGAAGTTGCCCGCGGCGACGACGATGCGGGCCGATCCGTCGGCAATGCCGCGCTGCTCGATCCGCAGGCGCTGGGCTACGGAGTGGTGGCGTTCGTGAGCCTGTCGGTCGACCGCGAGCAGTCCACGCGCGAGCGCGAACTGGAGCGCCAGATTCGCAGTTTCCCGGAGATCGTCGAGTGCTACACGATCTCGGGCGATTTCAATTACCCGCTCAAGGCTGTGGCCCGCGACCTCAAGGAGTTGTCGAGCTTCCTGACCGATCGCCTGCTGCACGTCAGCGGCGTCGCCGGCGTGCGTTCGACGATTTGCATAAAAGAGATCAAGCCCCTGGCGCCGCTGCCGGTAAGCGAACGCTAGCCGCGCGTGCTGCCGCGATTCTGCCGCGGGTCAGCCCAGCCGCGCGGCCTTTCCTAGTGGGACATCAGCACCGGTATCGGCATCGACGCCAGGAAAGTGCGGGTCATCCCGCCCAGGATCAGCTCGAAGCCACGGGAGTGCCCGTAGCCCCCCATCACCACCAGGTCGGCGCCGAGATCGGCGGCGTGCGACAGCAGCATCTCGGCGAAAGACGCGTCGACGTTGGTGGGAGACAGGATGCGTTCGCTGATCGACGGGTTGGACGGCACCTGGCGGGTGGTTTCCGCGTTGATTCCGTGGGCGGCGAGGTAGGCGCTCAGGCCTCCGAGGCGCTCGTCGTCGCCGGCGCCGGCACCATTACTCGAGAACTGGATCGCTTCGACAAAGCTGGCCCGTGACAGTATCGGCAGTGCGTCGCTGACGGCGCGGGCGCTTTCCCGATTCGCGTTCCAGGAGATCAGCACCCTGATTCCACATTCCTGGAAATCTCCCGAATGGGGCACGAAAAGCACTGGCCGGCCCGCTCCCATGAGCAGGCGGTAGGACAGGTCGGCCGGCGTCGATCCGGAATCCTCGGCGTTCCATTGCCCGATCACCACCAGGTCGTGAAGGCGCCCGGCGCGCACTGCGATGGTCGCCGGATCACCGTCGTCGGCGATGAATTTGATAGTGGTGCCCGCGGATTCCGCGACATCGGCAACCAACTCCTCGGCGTTCACGCGGCGCCGCTCGAAGGCCACCAAGGTGTTGGTCATCGAGCGATCGAGGTAGGGCGCGTGGCGCGATTGTTCCACGCAGTAGAGCGCGGTCAGGCCGGCGTCATGATCGCGCGCGACCCGGGCGGCTAACCCGAGAGTGGCGCGGGAGCGCTCGCTATCGTTGACCAGCGCGAGGACCTTCTTGAATGTGGCCATGGCTCCTCCCTGATTCCGATTGCAGATAGTCCATTATGACCGATCTGGGAGGCTTTGCCGACCCTTTGGTCTGGATGTATATACAGTCTTTGGGCTAGACTGCATCCATGCCAGGAGTCAAGCAATCACCAGCCACAACGCCGCTTTGGCTTGAACGGCTGAACCCGCAGCAGCGACTCGCCGCCACTTGGGGCGAGGTCGATGACCAGGGCAATTTCGCGGCCGGTCCGCTGCTGGTGATCGCGGGCGCCGGAACCGGCAAGACCGCGACGCTGGCACACCGGGTGGCGCACCTGGTGATGGCGGGAGTCGACCCCGACCGGATCCTGCTGCTCACCTTCAGTCGGCGGGCGGCTCAGGAAATGATCAGGCGCGCCGAGCGGCTGGTGTTCCAGGCGCTGACTGAGCGCCACGGTGGCAACCACGCCGCCACGGTTCGCCTGCGCTGGGCCGGAACCTTTCACGCCATCGGGGCGCGCCTCCTGCGCCATTACGCCGCGCGCCTCGGACTCGATCCCGGTTTCGGGATTCTCGACCGGGGCGATTCCGCCGATCTGCTCGATGTGGTCCGCCACGACTGCGGCTTCTCCTCCGAGCGGCGGCGTTTCCCGCGCAAGGACGCCTGCCTGGCAATCTATTCCTACCGGGTCAACACCGGCTGGCCGCTCGAGCAGGTGCTCGACGAGCACTACCCCTGGTGCCGCCAGTGGCTCGCCCAGCTGCAGCAGCTGTTTCGCGGCTACGTCGAGCGCAAGCAAGTGCACGGCGTGCTCGATTACGACGACCTGCTGCTGTGGTGGCATGCGGGGGTGCAGGACCAGGCGGTGGCCCGTGAGATTGGCGCGCGTTTCGATCACGTGCTGGTCGACGAGTACCAGGACACCAACGCGTTGCAGGCCAGCATCCTGCTGGCGATCAAGCCCGATGGCGCCGGCGTCACGGTGGTCGGCGATGACGCCCAGTCGATCTATCGCTTTCGCGCCGCCGACGTCGGCAATATCCTGGCATTCCCGGAGAACTTCGCACCGCCCGCGCGGCGCGTGACCCTTGAGGAGAACTACCGCTCGGTGCAGGCCGTGCTCGATGCCGCCAACGCGCTGATCGCCGAAGGCTCACGACAATACCCCAAGACTTTGCGCGCCGCGCGGGTTCTGGGCAAGGGTGTGTCGCCGCGGCTGGCCACGGTGCTCGACGACCGGGCCCAGGCCGAGTATGTGATCCGCGAAGTGCTCGAGGCGCGCGAGGCCGGGACCGCGCTGCGCCGCCAGGCGGTGCTGTTTCGCAGTAGCCACCACAGCGACGTGCTCGAAGTCGAATTGCTGCGCTCCAACATTCCCTTCGTCAAATACGGCGGGCTGAAATTTCTCGAGAGCGCCCATGTCAAGGATCTGCTCGCCGTGCTGCGCTGGGCCGACAACCCCAGGAACGGCATCGCGGCATTTCGTGCCCTGCAGCTGATGGCCGGCGTTGGCCCCAGGAGCGCGCAGCGCTGCCTCGAGCATCTCGCTGCTGCCGCGCCCGCTCCGTCGCTGGATGCTGCGGCCGAGCCGCGCCCCAGGGCAACGTTTGCGGCCCTGGCGAGCTTCGCGGCGCCGGCCACCGACGGCGAGCAGTGGCAGGGTTTCGCGCGATTGATGACGGTTCTGGTCGATCCGGCCACGCCCTGGCCGGGACAGGTCGCACAAGTCCGGCGCTGGTACCAGCCGCTGCTCGAGCGGTGCTATGACGACGCCGGGGTGCGCGCCGCGGACCTCGACATGCTGGCCAACATCTCGGGAGAGTTCGCCTGCCGCGAGCGTTTCCTCACCGAGCTGACGCTGGATCCGCCCCAGGCGAGCGGAGATCTCGCCGGCGATCCGCTGCGCGACGAGGACTACCTGATTCTCTCGACGGTGCACTCGGCCAAGGGGCAGGAGTGGGACTCGGTCTACGTGCTCAACGTCGCCGACGGCAATTTTCCCAACGAGTTTACCGCGGGGAACGCCGCGGCGATCGAGGAGGAGCGCCGCCTGCTCTACGTGGCGATCACCCGGGCGCGCGACCGGCTCCACCTGATCGAGCCGCTGCGCTACTACGTCACCCACCAGCCGCGCCTGGGGGGCGCCTACGTGCACGGCGCCCGCAGCCGCTTCCTCACCCCGGCAGTGCTGGGCTGTTTCGAGACCGTCGCACCGGCCGTCACCGATCCTGACCGGGAGCTGGGGGCGCCGGCCGGCGCCCCGCTCGACGTCGCCGCGACGATGCGCGGGATGTGGTGACGCGCCGCCGCGAGTCCCAGCGAGTGGCACGAGGCGCGGCGCCCGGCTACCTCGCGACCGGCCCGCTCACCGTGATGCCGAGGTCGTGGAGGATGCCGTCGTGCAGATCGTAGACCAGGCCGTTCACGCTCAGCGACTGGCCGCGGGCCCAGGCGTCGCCCACCACCGAGCTGCGGACCACGTTGCGCACCTGCTCCGCGACGTTGAGCCGGCACATCAGCCGGAGTCGTTCGGCTAGCGGGAGCGCGGCGAGTTCATCCTCATGGCGTTCGGCGATATCGGCAACGTGGCGCAGCCAGTTGCCGGCCAGCCCGACCCTGGTGCCGGTGATCGCGGCATGGATTCCGGCGCAGCCGTAGTGGCCGCAGACGATGATGTGCCGGATGCGCAGTACGTCGATCCCGAACTGGAGCACCGAGAGCAGGTTGAGGTCGGATGGGCCACCACGTTGGCGACGTTGCGGTGCACGAATACCTCGCCGGGATCGAGCCCGGTGATCTGGTTGGCCGGCACCCGCGAGTCGGAGCACCCGATCCACAGGAATTCCGGCGCCTGCTGGCCCGAAAGGCGCGAGAAGAATCGCGGATCATGACTAAGGCGCTCGACAACCCAGCCGCGGTTGTTTTCGAGCAGGCGCTCGAGGCCTTTCGGTTCGGTCATATGCGCTCTTCCTCCCGGCGTGCCGCGTGCCACCTGGTTGGTGCGATCACGGCAGATGATAACTTGGGAAGCGCCCCGGCGCAGCCCCCTCGAGGTGCTCGTTCAGGCATTGGTTGGCGCTTTGAAGCCGACTATAATTGCCCGATGAATACCACCAGCTCCGCCCAGCCGCTCGGCGACGACGATCTCAATCGCGTCGACGGTTTCCTCGATGCCCTCAGCCCCGATACCGCCATGCTCCTGGAGGAGCTCGACGGCTTCATGGCGGCCGTCGCCTGCACCCCTGATGACATCGATGTCGAGGAGTTGCTGCCCGAGATTCTCGGCCTCGACGATGACGAGGAGCCGGTTTTCAGCTCCGAGGACGAAGGTCGCGAGTTCAAGGAATTGCTCGAGCGCCACCTGATGTCGGTCGCCGAAGCGCTGTCGGCTGGCGAGGGCTTTGCGCCGATCCTGATGCACGACGACGACGGCACCCCGCAGGGCAACCTCTGGGCGGTCGGGTTCCTGCGCGGCATAACGGTGCACCCCGAGGTCTGGGACCAGTTGGAAGAGGCCGAGGATACCGGCGCGCTGTTCGAGCCGTTCGAAACTCTGGCCGAGGAAATCGATTTCGAGACCGGTGAGGTGAGCGCCGCGGTCGCCCCGGAACACCGCCAGGAACTGATCGAGGCGATGATCGAGGCGGCCTTCAGCTTCCATGAGCGGCTGCGCACTCTACCCGGGCGCAGCGAGCGCCATTAGGCTTGCCCTCAGGGCGTGACCGGCGTTCTCATGGTTACGAATTCCTCCGCCGAGGTGGGGTGAATCCCGATCGTGGCGTCGAACTGTGCCTTGGTCGCGCCGCACTGCAAGGCCACGGCAAACCCCTGGATGATCTCGCCCGCGTCCGGTCCCACCATGTGGACGCCGAGCACGCGGTCGCTGGCGGCATCGACGACGATTTTCATCAAGGTCTGTTCGTCGCGTCCGGAAAGCGTGTGGCGCAGCGCGCGGAAGCGTGAACGGAAGATCCGCACCGCGCCGCGCGCGAGCGCCTGCGCTTCGCTCAGCCCCACCGTGCCGACGTTGGGGTGGCTGAACACCGCGGTGGCGATGTTCTCGTAGTTGATGGGCGCTCGGCCAGCGCCAAACAGCAGCTCGGCGACATACACGCCCTCGGCCAGCGCCACCGGGGTCAGTTGTACCCGGTCGATGACGTCGCCGATCGCGAGGATCGACGGGATATTGCTGCGGTAGTCGGCGGCGACGCGAACGGCGCCGCGTTGGTCCAGCCCGACCCCGGCGGCTTCCAGCCCGAGCCCGACGGTATTGGGCGAGCGGCCGGTGGCCGCGAGCACGCTGTCGACGGTGAGCTCGGTGCCGTCGTCAAGACTGACCGTCAGGCCCGCGGCGTCGCGCACGATCCCCTGCAATTGCGTCTGCAGCCGGATCGCCACTCCATTCCTGACCATTTCGGCGGCCAGGGTCGCGCCCAGGTCGCTGTCGAAGCCGCGCAGGATCTGCGCGCCCCGGTAGACCAGCGTTACCTCCACGCCGAGCCCGGCAAAGATCGATGCGAACTCGACGGCGATATAGCCACCGCCGTAGATCAGCACGCGCCGGGGCAGGGCGGCGAGATGAAAGGCCTCGTCGGAAGTGATCGCGTGTTCGATTCCCGGCAAATCGGGTTTGGTCGGTCGACCGCCGGTGGCCACCAGGATGTGCCGGGCGCTGATCTGCTGATCGCCGATTGCCACGGTGTGGGCGTCGAGCACGGTGGCGCGACCGCGCAGCAGCGTCACGCCGGCATCGCCGAGGATCTCTTCGTAGACCCCGTTGAGCCGGGCGATCTCGCGGTCCTTGTTGGCGATCAGCGTCGGCCAGTCGAACTCGGCCGGCGGCACGCTCCAGCCGAAGCCCGCGGCATCCTCGAAGTCACCGTGGTAGTGGGCAGCGTAGGAAAGCAGTTTCTTGGGGACACAGCCGACATTGACGCAGGTACCGCCCAGGTCACGGTCCTCGGCCACCGCCACGCGGGCGCCGAGCTGGGCGGCGAAGCGGCTCGCGCGCACCCCGCCGGAGCCGGCACCGATCGTGAACAGGTCATAGTCGTATTCAGTCATCTTCTGCTCCGCGCGATTCGGCACCGCAAGCTTTGCGCTACCATCCAAAATCGGTATTGTGACATCTGGGCAAAGGCGCATGGGTCGGCGCCGCTGCCAGCGCGGAGGTAGACGACATGAGCGAGCACGAAGGGACCGGGGCGAGCACTGATCGGGTGGCATTGGTGACCGGCGCCGGCACCGGCATTGGGCGGGCGGCAACGCTGGCCCTGCTCGGCGATGGTTTCCGGGTGGTTCTGGCGGGGCGCCGTCGCGAGGCGCTCGAGCGGGTCATTGCCGATGCTGGCTTGCCGGCCGACCGGACTCTGGCGGTCGCCACCGACGTGGGCGACCCAACCTCGGTGCGAGCACTGTTCGCGCGCACCGAAGAAGTGTTCGGCCGCCTCGACGTGCTATTCAACAATGCCGGCAGGGGGGCCCCGGCGGTACCCCTCGAGGAACTCAGTTTCGAGCAGTGGCAGGCAGTGGTCGCGGCCAACCTGACCGGGACCTTTCTCTGCACCCAGGAAGCGTTCCGTCTGATGAAGAAACAAGTCCCGCGCGGTGGACGGATAATCAACAACGGGTCGATCTCGGCGCACGCGCCGCGGCCCAACTCCGCGCCCTACACGGCGACCAAGCACGGCGTGACCGGTCTGACCCGCTCGGCGGCGCTCGACGGGCGCAATTTTGATATCGCCTGCGGACAGATCGACATCGGCAATGCCGCCACCGAGATGACCGAGCGCATGAAGCAGGGGGTCGCCCAGCCCGACGGTAGCGTTCGTCCCGAGCCCCAGATCGATGTCACCCTGGTCGGCCGGGCGGTATTGCAGATGGCCAACCTGCCGCTCGATACCAACGTGCTGTTCATGACCATCATGGCCACCAGGATGCCCTTCGTCGGGCGCGGCTGAGGCAGTTGGAGGCCGCGCCGGCGCGCTCGCCGGCGCAATGGCCACTCAGTGCTCGATGGGAACGCCCAACTGGTGGCTGAGGTTCAGGCGGTGGGCCGCGAGCACCGCCTCGGTGCGATTGCGCACGCCCAGCGTGCGCAGAATCGCGCTGACATGGGATTTGACGGTGTTCTCGGAGAGCTGCAATTCGGCCCCGATGCGCTTGTTGGGCGCGCCGCGCAGGAGCAGCCGCAGGACGTGCTGCTGGCGTTCGGTGAGCCCTTCCATCGCCTTGCGGTTGGAAACTCGTCCGAGGTTGTGGACGGCGCCGTTGGCCGAATCGGGGCCAAGCTCGCTACCGCCCAAAGCCTCCTCCGGCACATAGTAGCCACCACCGAGGACAATGCTGATCGCCCGGATCAGGTCACTGCTGGACGCGGTCTTCGCGATCACGCTCATGGCGCCGGCATCGAGCGCGGCCATCACGGTCGACGGTTCGGTAATCCCCGAGAAGACCACGATCGGCACGTCGGGGCAGGACTCGCGACAGCGCAGGACCGATTCGACGCCTTCGTAGCCCGGCAGGATCAGGTCGAGCAGCACCATGTTGGGGTCGGGCGCGGCCTCGCGGGCCGCCAGGAACGACTCGAGATCACCGAACGACTCGACGATGCAGTCGCGATCAATGTAGGACACCGTGTCAGAAACGGCCTTCAGTACGATCGGATGGTCGTCTATTATTGCTACGCGCATGTAATCATTTTAGCAATTCGAACCAGTACTAACCATTTGGTCAGGTTTGACCGAGTCCATAACTGCAGGAACCAGCCCGGTGCCGCGACGGCATTCTAACAGCGAGCGTCCCTTCCATCTCGGGCCGCTGCCCACCGAGCGGCTGGCACGCGAGCGGGCTGCGCCGATCCTCGCCGCCAGCCAGCCGGGCGACGCTGCGGCGCCCGGTGACGCAGCGATTGCGGCGGTCTTTCCGCCCTATCGCGAGCTGTTCCTGTCCCTGCTGGATGGCGTCGCAGCGCCGCAGCCGGGGCAGGTGCCGGCCGACCTCGAGGCGCGGGCCAACAACCTGAAAGCGAGCGCCTACTTCCTGGATGCGACCAGCGCCGGGGTCTGTGAGCTCGAGCCTTCGGACTGGACCACAGCGCCGGCCAGCGCGGCCACCCATGCGCTGGTCTTCCTGGTCGAGTTCGGTCCCGAGCCCGCCCCGGGGGCTCCGGGTTGGTCGTGGATCGCCGGCAGCAATGCGGCCTGGACCGACCTGCGCTGCGCCGAGACCGCGGTGGTGCTGGCGGGCTACCTGCGCGCGCTGGGCTACGCCGCGCGCGGTCACGTGGCGCTCGACCAGAACCTGATGATCGAACGGCTCGCGCAGCGTGCCGGCGTGGCGCGCGCCAGTGCCGACGGTGGGCAATTGCGGGCGCCGATGGTGCGCCGCGGCTTCAGGATAGCGGTGGTCACCACCGACTACGCGATGGCCTGCGACCTGCCGCTAGCGGCCGACGCAACGCCCGATTTTCCCGACCAGGCAGCCCGCGACGGCGCTGGCGGAACCAGGCCGTCGTGGTGGGACGAGGAACTGGCGAGCCGGGCGCTGCACCTCGGGCGCTACCCGATGGAGCGCATCCGCCGGGTCGACGAGCCGACCACGCTGGTGCTGCGCGACGAGATCCAACGCGTAACCAAGCGCTCCGACTTCTTTACCCGCGGGCTCGCGGGGGACCTCGGCCCCAAAGCCCAGGCTGAGCGGGGCCGGTTCGCCACCAAGCACCCGTTGGCGTTGGCGATGACCCCACCGATCAGGGCCATGGTGCCTTTGCAGGGCGGCCGGGGGCCGGCACCGCCCGCCACCTTCGATCCCAAGCTGGACGACCCGGAGCGCAATGCCGCTGCGCTCAAGGCCCTGGCCTACTTCCTGGGCGCCGACCTGGTCGGCGTCTGTCGCGCCGAGCCCTGGATGTATTACTCGCACGATGAAACCGGCGCGCCGATCGCGGCCTACCACCGCTTCGCGCTGGTGATCCTGCTCGACCAGGGCTTCGAGACCATGGAGGGCGCTTCGGGCGACGACTGGATTTCTGGCGCCCAGTCGATGCGGGCCTACCTGCGCGGTGCCTTGGTCGCCGGGGTGATCGCCGCCCATTTGCAGCGCCTGGGCGTGAGCGCCCGCTCCCATACCAGCGCCCACTCCGAAGTGCTCCATCTCCCGGCGGTGCTGATGGCCGGGCTGGGAGAGTTGCCGCGCATCGGCGAGTTGGTGCTCAATCCGTTCATCGGGCCGCGCTCCAAATCGGTGCTGGTCACCACCGACCTGCCACTCACTGCCGACCGGCCGATCGACTTCGGCTTGCAGAGCTTCTGTGAACTGTGCCGCAAGTGCGCCCGCGAGTGTCCCTGCAACGCGATTTCGTTCGGTCCCAAGCGGATGTACAACGGTTACGAGATCTGGAAGCCGGACGTCGAGCGCTGTGCCAAGTACCGCCTGACCAACCTGCGCGGCTCGGCCTGCGGCCGGTGCATGAAGACCTGCCCCTACAACCGCGAGGACCTCGAGGAATCACGGCGCCTGCTCTGGCTGGCGATCGATCACCCCGAGCAGCACCCGTGGCTGATCGCCCACGATGACGAGATCGGCGCCGGCGCGATCAACGGGGTCAAGCGCTGGTGGTTCGACCTCGAGATCATAGATGGGGTGGCTCTGCGCCCGCCCGGCGGCACCAACCGCCGCGGCCTCGAACCGGACCGTGGCGCCAAGCTGGCTGGCGTGCAGAAACTGGCGGTCTTTCCGCCCGAACTCCATCCGCCAGTCGGCACCCCGGTGAGCGTCGCGGTGCCGGTCGACCGGGCTGCAGGGCTACGGGCCGCCGCCGCCGCGGAGGACCCCAAGGAGGCCCGTCGCCGGCGGAATTAGGTCATCAGTGCCTGGTAGCGGATGCGTTGCGGCTTGTCGGCGTCGTCGCCCAGGCGCCGGCGGCGGTCAGCCAGGTAATCGGCGTAGTTGCCCTCGAACCAGACCACCTTGCTGTCGCCCTCGAAGGCCATGATGTGGGTGGCGATGCGGTCGAGGAACCAGCGATCGTGCGAGATCACCACCGCGCAGCCGGGGAAGTCCAGCAGTGCCTGTTCGAGCGCACGCAGGGTCTCGACATCGAGGTCGTTGGTCGGCTCGTCGAGCAGCAACAAGTTGCCGCCGCTCCTGAGCAGCTTGGCCAGATGCACCCGGTTGCGCTCGCCCCCCGAGAGCGTGCCGATCATTTTCTGCTGGTCGGCGCCCTTGAAGTTGAAGCGCGCCACATATGCCCGGCTGGGCGTGGTGTAGTTACCGACCTGGATCAGGTCCTGGCCTTCCGACAGGTACTCCCACACCGTCTGGTCGTCGGGCAGCGAGTCGCGGCTCTGGTCGACATGGCCGATCTGAACGGTCTCGCCGATGCGCAGCGTGCCGGCGTCGGCCTGCTCGGTGCCGATCAGCATCCGGAACAGCGTGGTCTTGCCGGCGCCGTTGGGGCCAATTATCCCGACGATGCCTCCGGGCGGCAGGTTAAAGCTCAGGCCGTCGAAGAGCAGCCGCTCGCCGAAGGCCTTGCGCAGTCCCGACGCCTCGATCACCAGGTCTCCGAGCCGCGGCCCCGGCGGGATGTAGATCTCGTTGGTCTCGTTGCGTTTCTGGAATTCGGTCGACGCCAGCTCGTCGAAGCGGGCGAGACGGGCCTTGCTCTTGGCCTGGCGCGCCTTGGGGCTCGAGCGGACCCACTCGAGTTCGATCTGCATCGCCTTGATGCGGGCCGACTCCTGCCTGGACTCGATTTCGAGCCGCTGCTCCTTCTGCTCGAGCCACGACGAGTAGTTGCCCTCCCATGGGATACCGTAGCCGCGGTCGAGTTCGAGAATCCAGCCGGCAACATTGTCGAGGAAATAACGATCGTGGGTAACGGCGATCACCGTGCCCGGGAATCTTTCCAGAAACTGTTCGAGCCACTGCACCGAGAGCGCGTCGAGGTGGTTGGTGGGTTCGTCGAGCAGCAGCATGTCGGGTTCCGAGAGCAGCAGCCGGCACAGTGCCACGCGGCGGCGCTCGCCGCCCGAGAGCTTGGTGACTTCGGCGTCCCAGGGCGGCAGTCGGAGAGCATTGGCGGCGACCTCGAGGCGGCGCTCGATCTCCCAGCCGTTAACGGCGTCGATGCGGCCCTGCAGCTCGCCCTGTTCCTCGAGCAGTCGCGCCATCTCGTCGTCGTCCATGGGCTCGGCAAAACGTTCGCTGATCTCGTTGAAGCGCTGGATCATCCCGACGGTCTCGCCCAGGCCCTGCTCGACGTTGCCGCGCACATCGAGCTTGGCGTCGAGCTGCGGTTCCTGGGGCAGGAAGCCGATGCGCAGGTTCGGCATCGGTACGGCTTCGCCCTCGTACTCCCGGTCCTCGCCGGCCATGATCCGCAGCAGGGTCGACTTGCCCGAGCCGTTGAGACCGAGCACGCCGATCTTGGCGCCCGGAAAGAAGGACAGCGAGATGTCCTTGATAATCTGTCGCTTGGGCGGGACGATCTTGCCGACCCGGTTCATGGTGTAGACGTATTGCGCCATTTGAATCCCTTTGTTGCAGCGGCCGTGCCGTGCCAATCAGCGTTGCCACCGGCCGCTTTGCCGTATCCTTCGGTTGTTGTCGCCCTCCCGCCGCTCGCCGACCCTGCTGATGCTTGCCACGCCCTATCAGGGTCTTACCCCGGACCGGATCCTCGATGCTCTCGCGAGCATCGGATTACCCGGCGACGGCCGCTTGCTCTCGCTCAACAGCTACGAGAACCGGGTCTATCGGGTTCACCTCGAGGGGGATGCGTCAGCACCAGACGCTGGCGCGCAGGCGGTGGTGGTCAAATTCTACCGCCCCGGGCGCTGGAGCGACGAGCAGATCCTCGAGGAACATGGGTTTGCCCAGGAACTGGCCGGCCATGAGATCCCGGTGGTGGCGCCGCTCGCCCAGGAGAGGCGCACCCTGCACGAGTTCGAAGGCTTCCGTTTCGCGGTCTTCCCGGTGCGTGGCGGCCGCGCACCCGAGCTCGAGGATCCGGCAATTCTGACCCGGATCGGGCGCTTCATCGGCCGCATCCATCGGGTGGGCGCGGTGCGAGCGTTCCAGACCCGGCCGACTCTTGACCAGGTCTCGTTCGGGACCCAACCGCGCGACTGGCTGCTCGCCAACAATTGGGTACCGGCCGATCTGCTGTCGCCTTGGTGCAGCGTTGCCGACCTGGCGCTGGAGAGCGTGCAGGCGTGTTTCGAGCGTGCCGGCGACGTTGCCCGCATCCGCCTTCACGGCGACTGCCACATCGGCAACCTCTTGTGGAGCGACGGCGGACCGCACTTCGTCGACCTCGACGATGCCCGCAACGGACCGGCGATTCAGGATCTCTGGATGCTGATCTCGGGGGATCGGGAAGCGATGACCCGCCAGCTCTCCGAGCTGCTGGCCGGCTACGAGGATTTCGCCGAAATCGACCCCCGCGAGCTGCACCTGGTAGAGGCGCTGCGCACGCTGCGTCTGATGCACTATTCGGCGTGGCTGGCGCGGCGCTGGGACGATCCGGCCTTCCCGAGCGCATTCCCATGGTTCAACACTCACCACTACTGGCAGGACCGGATCCTCGAGCTGCGCGAACAGGTCGCCGCGATGGCCGAACCGGCACTGGCGGTCTGAAGCACGCCGCAAGGACAAGCACTACACTAACCTGCAAGGCGCCGACTGCCGCGCGCCAAGGAGCAAGCGCCGATGAAATTCCCTGACCGCGCAGAACTAGACGCCGCCCGCGACATCGTCCGCGCCGTCGTGCCGCCTACGCCGGCCTATGCCTGGCCCCTGCTGCGCGAGCGGCTCGGGACCGAGGTAATCGTCAAGCACGAGAACCACACCCCCACGGGCGCCTTCAAGGTGCGCGGTGGCCTGGTGTATTTCGACCGGCTCGCGCGTCGCGAGCCGGGCTGCCCCGGGGTGGTGAGCGCCACCCGCGGCAACCACGGCCAGTCGGTGGCCCTGGCGGCAGCGCGCAACGGCATACCGGCGACGATCGTCGTGCCGCGGGGCAACAGCCGCGAGAAGAATGCCGCAATGCGCGCGTTCGGGGCCACGCTCATCGAGTACGGCGACGACTTCCAGGAAAGCCGGGAACACGCCGCGCACCTGGCCGCGGCGGGCGGGTTGCACATGGTGCCTTCATTCCACCGCGACCTGATCCTCGGCGTCGCGACCTACTGGATGGAACTGTTGGGCGCGCACCCCGATATCGACGTGGTCTTCGTGCCGATCGGGCTGGGCTCGGGGATCTGCTCGGCGATCGTCGCCCGCCAGGTGCTGGGCCTGAAGTGCGCCATCATCGGGGTGGTCTCGGAGTTGGCCCCGGCCTACGCCCTTTCATTCGCAGCGGGGCGGGCCATCGACGCTCCGGTCAGCACCATGCTCGCCGACGGCATGGCCTGCCGCACCCCGGACCCCGAGTCGCTGGCGATGATTCTCGCGCACATGGACGATGTCGTTCAGGTCAGCGACGAGCAGGTGGCCGGGGCGATGAAGATCTACTTCATCGCCACCCACAACGTCGCCGAGGGCGCGGGAGCAGCACCGCTGGCGGCGGCGCTGGCGCATCCGGAACTGGTGCGCGGGCGGCGCGTCGGGCTGCCGCTGTGCGGCGGTAACGTCGATCACGACGTCTTTGCCGAGGTGCTGCTGCGGCCGCTGTCGGATTGAAGGACGCGAGTCGGGACGGGTGCGGGTGTGTTCGAAAACGACAACGGCCCCGCAGGGCCGTTGTCACATTGCCCGCCGGTGTGTCCGGCAAGCCGTTGGTGCTGATTACGGCAGCTTCACCGCCTGGATGTCGGCCTTGGCGCCGAATCCCAGTGTCCGCACAAAGGACACCTGGTGGCCGCGGGTGGTGATGTTGTCGTCATGGACCGCAAATCCGACGTTGTAGACCCCGCCTTCCTTGAGGTTCTTGTCGTCGGCGTTCGTCAAGCCGAGCGGACGGGTCATCACCACGGTCCACATTCCGTCCTTCCAGGTGCCCATGCCGCCGTTGTCGGCTGCGGAGCCCTTGGAACCGGTGCGGGTGGTGTAGTACTTCGGCAGCATGTCGCCTTCCTTCCAGCCGGCGTTGGGGTCGAACGCCACCGCGTTCTTCTCGAGCGTCAGGAAGTGCTCGCCCTTGCGCAGCTGGTCGGCGGTGATCGACTTGTATCCGACCTTGCTCGCGTCATACATGTACTTGGGCGCGTGCGTCACCTTGTCGCTGTTCGAGCTGAAAGGGTTGACGCCGGCGTCGGCGTTGCGGTACTCGAGTACGTAGCCGTCGTCGGTCATCCCCACCGGGTTGCTGCGGTGGGCACGCCACTGGATCAGGTCGAGAAAGCCACCGGCGGCCTTGATCTGGTCGATCTCGGCCTTGGACTTGCCGCTTTGCCATTCGGCATTATCAGCCGCGCGGGTTGCGGGCAGGTATTTGCGCACGTCCCTCTTCTTGATTTCCTTGAACAATGCGTTGCCGGCGACTTGCTCCTTGGTCGCCAGTTTAGGCATATCGCGCTCACCGTCGTGGCAGGTCAGCCAGCAGCCCTGCTTGGCGAAATTGGGCACCTTGCCGTCGTCGATCATCACCGACATCCGGTCTTCGTAGATGCCGGGCTGCGTGCCGTCCTGAACGACCTGGTCGAGTTTCGGATTACCGTAGCCTTTCCACTCCTTGCCGTCGAAGCGATAGAAGGGATGCTCGATGCCGCCAAACGCATTGAGCGTCTTCCACTGGAAGCGCAGGTAGGCGTTGTTCGCGTCGTAGGCCGCCTGCACGGAGAGCTCCTTGAAGCCGTCCTTGCCTTTGACGGGCATCGGCTCGAGCGGGCCACCCTTGACGAGCGCCTCGCCCATGTCCTTCTCTTCACCCTCGTGGCAACTGACGCAGGCCTTGCCGCCCCTGATGGCCTTGGCGCCCTTGTGGCCGCTGAGCAGCCACTGGTAGGACGATTGGCCGGGGTAGAACAACGTCACCTTCGTCGCCGCAACCTTCGACCAGTCGATCGTGGCCGGGTCGGCGGCCAGGGTCGGGGCGGCGATCAACGCGGCACAGGCCAAAGTGTATCCAATCTTCTTCATTACTTCCTCTCTCCACGGTTAAGATAAACCTCACTAGTCCTTTTTTTATTATATTCTTATCTTAATGGCCCACTAATTGTAGGGGTCGCTCAAGCGCGATTACACACTTGAGTCGACGCCGGTTGACTCCTGCCGATAGAATCTCCTTTCAAGCTATCGGGACATGGGGGAAAGGAATGGCAATCCAGACAATCGGAATCATCGGCGCCGGCACGATGGGCAATGGCATTGCGCAGGCTTGCGCGCTCTCGGGGCTCGCGGCGGTGATGTACGACATCGCCCCGGCGGCCCTCGAGCGCGGCATGGCAACCGTCGGCAGGTCGCTCGACCGGCTGATCAAGAAGGGCACCATGAGCGACGCCGACAAGGCGACGGTGCTGGCGCGGATCAGCACCACCAGCGAACTCGCCGGGATCGCCGGTGCCGACCTCGTGCTCGAGGCAGCCACCGAGAACGAGGCGCTCAAGATCAAGATCCTCGGCCAGGTCGCCGCGCTGGTGCCGGCCCAGACCATTATCGCGACCAATACCTCGTCGATCTCGATCACCCGGCTGGCCGAGGCCAGCGGGCGTCCCGAGCGCTTCGTGGGCATGCACTTCTTCAACCCGGTGCCGATGATGGCGCTGGTGGAGATCATCAGCGGCCTGCGCACCTCGCAAGAGACGGTCGCCGCCGTCACCGCTTTTGCCCAGCAGCTCGGCAAGACCCCGATCGGGGTCAAGAACAGTGCCGGTTTCGTCGTCAACCGCATCCTCTGCCCGATGATCAACGAAGCGGTCTTCGCCTTGCAGGAGGGGCTGGCAAGCGCCGAGGAAATCGACGCCGGAATGAAGCTTGGCTGCAACCACCCGATCGGGCCTCTGGCGTTGTGCGACCTGATCGGGCTCGATGTCGAGCTGGCGGTCATGGAAGTGCTCTACAACAACTTCAACGACCCTAAGTACCGCCCGGCGCCGCTGCTGCGCGACATGGTCGATGCCGGGATGCTTGGCAGGAAGACCGGCCGCGGGTTCTACAGCTACCAGCGCTGAAGGGGCGGCGGGTAACGGGCCCAGGAGCCGGGCCCGCTCGCTATTCGAGGGTTTCGAGTTCCTCGAGCGCGAGCACCACGATGCGTCCGTACTCGACCCGCAGCAGATTGCGCTCCTGCAGCGCCTGGAGCGCCTGGTTGACCCGCTGGCGTGACAGGCCGGTGAGGAAGCCGACCTCGCGCTGCGAAATTTCGATGCGATTGTCGGCGCGCGGATAAAGCAGGCGGTTGAACAGTTGCGACAGGCAGCGCGCGACCCGCGCCTCGGGGCCGAGCAGGCGCTCGTGCTCGAGCGCGCCGATGAACTGGCCCAGGCGCTCGTTGATCTGGAGCAGCAGGAAGCGGTTGAACTCGATGCTGGTGTCGAGCAGGCGCTGGAAGGTGCGCCGCGGCATGAACGCGATCCGGCTGTCGCGCAGCGCGACCGCATCGTAGCGCCGCGACTCGGGCTTGAGCAGCGAACCCTCGCCAAACCAGCCCCCCGAGGGCACTCCGGCAAAGGTCACCGCCTTGCCTTCAAAGGAAACGCTGCTGATCTTGACCAGCCCCGAGATCACCCCGATCCAGGCCTCGACCGGTTCGCCTTTCTGACATACGAAGCCCTCGGCGGGCACCGAACGCTCGACTATTTCAGAGCGCAACTGCGCCGCCTGCGCAGGGTCCAGGCTTTGACTCCAGCTCGACTGTGCCAGCAGTGATTCGAGTGAATTCATCGCGGCAGAATTCATCGCGGCAGAATTCATCGCGGCAGAATTCATCGCGGCAGTTCCAAAGGTCGGCGATTAACGCTAGAGTAAATTGTCATGTAAGTGACAACTATACCCGTTTCGCATGGTTAGACTGCGCTCAGGGCACGCCAAACAGTGCCGACACGGGAGACAGCAAGAATGGCGGAGACTGGCGCCCTCCGGGGCGCATCCCCGGAAGACTTACTGAAGACGCGGGGTAATACCACCTTCCCGCAGTTGTTGCAGGGTCACGCCGCCGGCCGGCCGGGCGCTGCCGCGCTGCGCGAGAAAGAGTACGGGATCTGGCAGACCGTCACCTGGGCCCAGTTGCGCGATGAAGTGGCGCTGCTCGCCGGGGGACTGGCGGCGCATGGTTTCCGGCGCGGCGAAAACCTGACGCTGATCGGCGAGAACAGGCCCCGGATGTACGCCGGGATGCTCGCGACGCAGGTGCTGGGCGGAATCCCGGTGCCGCTTTACCAGGACGCGGTCGCTGCCGAGATGGTCTACGTGTTCCAGAACGCCGAAGTGGCGTTCGCCATCGTCGAGGACCAGGAGCAGGTCGACAAGCTGCTCGAGGTGCGCGAGAGCGCACCGCAGATCGCCCACATCTACTACGATGACCCGCGCGGCCTGCGCGGCTATGACAATCCGGTGCTCACCAGCTACGACGCTCTGCTCGAACTGGGGCGCGCGCATCTCGCCGCCAACCCGGGATTCTTCGCAGCGGAAATCGCCAAGGGCGCCCCCGACGACGTCGCGGCGATGTTCTACACCTCGGGCACCACCGGCAATCCCAAGGGCGTGCTCCACGGTCATCGCAACCTGATCACGATGGCCAGCGTGGCTTCCGAGCTCGAGCACCTGACCTCCGAAGAAGATGTGCTGGCCTACCTGCCGATTGCCTGGATCGGCCAGAACATCTTTTCCTATGCGCAGTGGCTGGCGACCGGCTTCACGGTCAACTGCCCGGAGTCGGCCGAGACGGTTGGCCACGACATGCGCGAGATCGGCCCGACCTACTACTTCGCCCCGCCGCGGGTGCTGGAAGCGATGCTCACCCAGGTGACCATCCGCATGGAGGACGCCGCTGTCATCAAGCGCTGGATGTTCGCCTACTTCATGGAGGTCGCGCGCAAGGTTGGCGAGCGCCTGCTCCAGCACGAGGCCGGGGTGTCGCTGATTGACCGGATCAAGTACCGATTGGGCGACCTGATGGTCTATGGGCCTTTGCGCAATGCGCTGGGCATGAGCCGGGTGCGGGTTGCCTACACCGCTGGCGAGGCCATCGGTCCCGACCTGTTTGTCTTCTACCGCTCGCTGGGCATCAACCTCAAGCAGCTCTACGGCTCGACCGAGACCGCGGTGTTCGTGTGCATCCAGCCCGACGGGCAGGTCAAGTCCGACACGGTCGGTCCGGCCGTGGCGGGCGTCGAGGTGCGCACCGCCGAGAACGGCGAGGTGCTGATCCGCAGCCCCGGACTGCTGCTCGAGTACTACAAGAACCCGGCGGCCACTGCCGAGGTCAAGGACGCCGATGGCTGGTACCACACCGGCGACGCCGGCTTCCTCGATCGTGACGGTCACCTCAAGATCATCGATCGCGCCAAGGACGTCGGCAAGATCGGCGGCAGCCACCTGTTCGCGCCCAAGTACATCGAGAACAAGCTCAAGTTCTTCCCCTACATCAAGGAAGCGGTCGCGCTGGGCGACGGACGCGAGCGGGCGATGGCGATGATCAATATCGACTACGAAGCCTGCGGCAACTGGGCCGAGCGGCGCAACATCCCCTACGCCGGCTATGTCGACCTCGCCGGCCGTCCCGAAATAGTCGCGCTGGTCAAGGAATGCGTCGAGAAGGTCAATGCCGACCTGGCCGGGGACGAGGTGATGTCGGCCTCGCAGCTGCACCGCTTCCTGGTGCTGCACAAGGAGCTCGATGCCGACGACGGCGAGCTGACCCGCACCCGCAAGGTGCGTCGAGGCTTCATCGCCGAGAAGTACCAGGTCCTGATCGATGCGCTCTACGGCGGCAAGACGTCGCAGTTCATCGAGACCCAGGTGCGCTTCGAGGACGGTCGCACCGGGACGGTATCGGCCGACCTGAAGATCGAGGAATCGCAGGTTTTTGCTTCCGGCGCTGCCGTGAAAGCGGCGTAGGCGGGGATCGAAGATGGGCAAAGAAATCGGCGAAGTGATCCTGGAGCTCGAGAATATCTCGCTGTCGTTTGGCGGGGTAAAGGCGCTCACCGACATTTCGTTCAACGTGCGTGAACACGAGGTGCGCTCGATCATCGGTCCCAACGGAGCGGGCAAGAGCTCGATGCTCAATGTGATCAACGGCGTGTATGCGCCGCAGGTCGGCGAAATTGTCTTCCGGGGCCAGCACTTCCACAAGATGAACCCGCGCCGGGTAGCGATGATGGGGGTGGCGCGCACCTTCCAGAGCCTGGCGCTGTTCAAGGGCATGAGCGTGCTCGACAACATCATGGCGGGACGCAACCTGAAGATGAACTCGGG
>JAHYJF010000256.1 GCA_019428955.1 Burkholderiaceae bacterium | reverse complement strand
ATCCGCCATCCCGGCTGGCCAGCATCGAACAAAAAGGCCGAAAGCCCCCGGCGCGGATCATCGGAGGTGCGAGCGATCAAGATGAAATGCTGCGCCTCGGCAGCGCCGGTGATGAACCACTTGCGGCCCTGGATGATGTAGCGGTCGCCGTGTTTCGTGGCCGTGGTCAACATCATGCCCGGGTCCGAGCCGCCGCCGGGATGCGGTTCGGTCATCACAAAGGCAGAGCGCACCTTGCCCTGCACAATGGGTGCCAACCAGCGTTCCTGCTGCTGCGGGGTCGCGGCCTGTTCCAGCACCATCATGTTGCCGTCGTCGGGCGCCGCCGCATTGAACACGCAAGGCCCAAAGATCGAGCGGCTCATTTCCTCATAGCACACCGCCATGCCGGTCTTGCCCAAGCCCTGCCCGCCGGTTTCGGGTTTCAGTTGCAGGCACCACAGGCCCTCGGCGCGGGCGCGCTCGCGCAGCACCTCCAGCGCGTCGAGCCGGATGTTATCATGTGCATCCCAATTGCTGCGGTCGTCTTCGGCCGGAAGCACTTCTTCGGCGACAAAGCGGGCGATGCGGGCGCGGAAATCCTCGACGCGGGGGGAGATGGTAAAGTCCAAGGCAGGCTCCGGTTGCGGATAGGGGTGGTTGGTTCAGACGTCCTGCTGCGCGATGCGCCAGCCGAGCACCGCCATCGGCACCGCCTTGGCGCCAACAATGGCTGCGTCAGAGTTGGCGGCGGTGCCCTCGAGTGCACGGCGCGCGATGCCCTGCATGATGGCGGCCATTCGGAAAAGGGCCAGCGCAAAATAGAAATTCCAGCTTTCCGGCGCGGCGTGGCCGGTGCGATCCAGCCACAGCTGACGATAGGCGATTTCGCCCGGTATCCCGAGCGCGGCAAGATCTTCGCCAGCCAGCCCGCGAAAGAGGTCTGGCGCGACGTGCCAACTCATCATGTGGTTGGCAAAATCGGTCAGCGGGCAGCCCAATGTGGACAATTCCCAATCGAGCACCGCGACGATGCGAGGCTCGGTTGGGTGCAGGATCACGTTGTCGAGCCGGTAATCGCCATGCACCACGCGGGTCTCATTGTGGCGCGGCGCGTGCCGGGGCAGCCAGTCGATCAGCGACTCCATCGCCGGGATCGCCAGTGTTTGCGAGGCGCGATACTGTTTGGTCCAGCGCGCGATCTGCCGCTCGGCGTAGGCGCCGGGGCGGCCATAATCGGCCAGTCCAAGCGCCTCGGGGTCTTGCACATGCAGCGCCGCGATGACCCGGTTCAGATCATCGAACACCGCTGCTCGCTCTGGCGGGGTGAAACCGGGCAGGCGCGGATCGTAAAACACCCGCCCCGGCACCAGATCCATCACGAAGAACATGCTGCCCGTAACCGATGTGTCGGTGCACAGCGCCAGCACCCGTGGCACCGGCACGCCGCTGCCATGCAACGCCGCCATCACCCGGAATTCGCGATCGACCGCATGCGCCGACGGCAGCACCGGCCCAAGCGGCCTGCGCCGCAGCACGTAGTCGGCACGCGGGGTAGTCAACCGATAGGTCGGGTTCGATTGTCCGCCTGCCAGACGCGCGACAGTCAGCGGCCCGGAAAACCCGGCAACATGCGTGGCCATCCATGCAGACAGCCTGTCAACTTCGGCGGGGGTCCAGGTCATATTGCGGGTCCTGCGTTGGTCCATATCGGATAACGGCACCTGCGCCGTTTTGCAACTTTAAACCGACTGGGTAGTCGGTTATTTTTCGTCGACGACGGATTCGGCTTGACAGACGCGTCGCTTTGCTGATTTCTGTAAGCCGACTGGTCAGTCGGTAGTTATCGACAGCGCCGGCGAACGAGACTTGCACGGGCAACTGCCCAGGAATCCAGGAGACTGCCATGAGTGACAGGGATGTCGTCGAATACGAGGTCAAGGGACCGATCGCCACAATCTGGATCAACCGTCCCGAAGTGAAAAACTGCGTCAGCCCGCGTGTGCTAGACCTGCTCGGCGAATTCGCCCGCAAGGCGGAAGCCGATGAAAGCGTGCTTGCGGTGGTGTTCCGCGGCCGCGGCAACACCTTTTGCGCCGGAGCGGATCTGGGCCAGCTGGTGGGGCCAAAGCTGCACACCACCGTCGACTCGCTCGATCTGGCGCAGAAATCCGCCAAGACCTACGATCACTTCTTCAACATGAAGAAACCGACCATCGCGGCAGTCGAGGGCTATGCTGTCGCGGGCGGTTTCGAGTTGATGATCTCGTGCGATTTCGCACTCGCCACCACGACGGCCAAGATCGGCGATTTTCACATGCGCCGCGCGCTGTTTGGCGGTGCCGGCCCGATTTACCGCCTGCCCCGCTACATCGGCATGCGCCGGTCAAAGGAACTGATGCTGACCGGCAAACTGCTGTCGGGGACCGAATGCAAGGAATGGGGTCTGGTCAATGATGTCTCGGAACCCGAAGATTTCGACGCACTGATCGAAGCATTCTGCGCGCCGCTGATCGACAAGTCGCCGTTCTGCATGTGGATCACCAAGATGGCGGTCAACCGCGGTTTGGATGCCGATACCGACAGCCTGATCACCCTCGAAACGTTGGCATGCAATGTCGTGCACCAGTCCGAAGACGCCAAAGAGGGCGTTACCGCGTTTCTGGAAAAGCGTACGCCGAAGTGGGTTGGTCGCTGAACCGCAAGATGGCCCCCGGCCTTGCGGGGGCTATCATTTTCGCGAGGGCGCCATGGACCTGTTGACCCGCATCGCGGCGGAACGCGACTGCGAGCGACTGGTGAACGACTATGCCAACCGGCTCGACAACTATGAGCACGAAGGTTTTATGGCGCTCTTTGCCGAGCATGCGGTGCTCGCCATGCTGGGCACCGAGCACGCTGGCGCGGCGGCGATCCGCCGCTGGCTGGAGGGCCGCGAGAAAGGCATGATCTGCCGCCACCTCGTGACCAACCTTGTGATCAAGATCGAGCGCCCCGATCATGCCACCGGCACCTGCTACACGCTGGCCTTCAGCGCCGGACAGGCGTTGAAAAGCCCGCCCGGCGCGTTGACCATGCCCAGCTTTCTCGTGCATTACCGCGACAGCTTTGCCCGCGACGCGGAGCGCGGGTGGCTCTTTGCACGGCGCGAGGTGGTGGCCGATCTGGTCGGCCCCGAACAGATGCGCGCACTTTATCTTGCAACGCTGTCGCCCCGCGCCTGACCCGTCACGAAAGGATACCCAATGCCGCAATTCATGGTCTTCGCCACTGACCATCCGCCCCATTCGATGGCCTTGCGCGAGGCCAGACGCCCGGAACACCGCGCGCATGTGCTAGCGAACGACAGCCGGATCACGCTGGCCGGAGTGATGCTGGACGCCGACGGCAACCAGTGCGGTTCGGTCTATTCCTTCAGCGCCGGCAGCGCCGAAGAGGTTCAGGCCTGGCTCGACGCCGAACCCTATGTTCGGGCGGGGGTCTACGGCGATATTCGCATTATGCGCTGGAGCCCGGTGCTGAACCGGCTGCGTCCATCCGAATGGCCTTGACCGGCGCGATCGCGCCGCGGCCTTCGGGGTGGATGGCGCCTCAGAACCCGGCGCTGCGCATCGCGCGAAAGGCAAAAGTCGCCGCCAGCGCAAGCCCGCCGGCATAGCCACGCCGAAACGCGTTGCCGACATCGGCACCCGCAACGAACAAGCCGGGAATCGGGGCGCCAAACGGATCGAGCGCGCGCGCCATCGCATCGCATGCAAGCCCGCCGAAGGTGAAGGTGATGGCACTGTCAACCTCGAGCACGTACCAGGGGCCACGATCCAGCGGCCGGGCGTTATGTTCGCGAGGCGGCTGCGCCCGTTCTGGCGCGGTGCGCATCAGCTCGTTGTAAAGCAACAGCGAATTCACGCAGGCCGCGCCATCATAGCCCGATGATGCCGCAAAATCGCCGACCGCTTGCAGGCTGTCAAATACGCCACCCGGACAGCCCGCTGCCAGCGCGATCTGGTGACGGTCCATCGGCTCGGCCCCCGCTACCGGCGCGGCAATGCCGAAATCGCGCTGCGCCTGCGCGTCCCACACCAGCAGCGCCACGGCGCCGGGCTGGCGCAGGGTCAGCTGCGAACTCGCGTGGTCGTCAAAGCTCTCGTCGCAGAACCGTTGGCCAAGGCGGTTCAGCAAGACCCCGTGAATCGAGTGATATTGTGTGAATCGCACATAATCGGAATCGCCCCGCATCGGGCAGCCACGGGCCAAGAGGTGGCCATAATAGCCCGCATTCGGCCCTGCCTGCGCGCCGCCCGCCGCTATGGCCAGCCGCAAACCGTCGCCGGTACTGTGCGGGTTCGAGCGCAGGCGCATGGTCCGCGCCGCCGGGTGGATCATTTGCGCGCGCAGATCGGCGTTGCCCTGTGCACCGCCGGTCGCGATCAGCACGCGCGGGGCGCGTAATTCGGTTTCGCCGTCGGGGTGCGAGGTCATCGCGCCGACCACGGCTCCATCGCGCATCAGAATTTCGCGCAATCCGGTGCCGGGAACTACATGGCCACCCGCTGTCTCGACAGAAGCGGCGCAGCCGCGCATGAAAGACGCAATGTCGATCTGCTGGCCGCGGCCATAGAGCACGCGCACCGGCGGCCCGATGTCGACACGCTGGCGCAGCCAGTCCATGACGCGCGGGTATTCCTCGATCACCACGCCGTGCAGTGCCGGGTCGCCATCGTCATGGCGGTCTATTTCGGCCTGCGATGTCGCAGTCCAGACGAACCCGCCCGAGAGCACCGCCGAGCCGCCGATCTGCGGCGCCTTTTCCACCACCACCACGCGCGCGCCAGCCT
>JAHYJF010000255.1 GCA_019428955.1 Burkholderiaceae bacterium | reverse complement strand
CAAACCGGCAGCGAAGAAACCCGCCGCCAAGAAAGCTGTTGCCAAGAAGCCGGCAGCGAAGAAACCCGCCGTGAAGAAAGCTGTTGCCAAGAAACCCGCCGTGAAGAAAGCTGTTGCCAAGAAGCCGGCAGCGAAGAAACCCGCCGTGAAGAAAGCTGTTGCCAAGAAACCGGCAGCCAAGAAACCCGCCGTGAAGAAAGCTGTTGCCAAGAAACCCGCCGTGAAGAAAGCTGTAGCGAAGAAGCCGGCAGCCAAGAAAGCTGTTGCCAAGAAGCCGGCAGCCAAGAAAGCGGCAGCCAAAAAGCCGGCAGCGAAGAAAGCGGCAGCCAAGAAGCCGGCAGCGAAGAAGGCGGTAGCCAAGAAGCCGGCAGCGAAGAAGCCTGTTGCCAAGAAAGCCGCGGTAAAACCAGCAGCGAAGAAACCCGCCGTGAAAAAAGTTGCAGCCAAACCGGCAGCAGCACCGGCCGCCCCGGCGCCAGTGCCGCAGGCAGCCTGGCCTTTCCCGACGGGCGACAAGCCCTGATCGTGCCGCCGGGCGAGGCTCGCCTCGTTCGGTTGGCATTATTGTTGCGGCTCCGAGCCGTCACCGAAGGCCCGGAGCCCTTTTTTTCGGTTCTTCACCCCAATTCGTGAAGTGCCTGTTTCATGCGAGAATCGTCCCGGCAGATAGTCCCGGCGGGCAACCGCAGAAGAGACAAACATTATGCAGACCATCTGGTATCTCATTGATACCGTCGCAAGCCTTCTCGCTGTGGCGTGCCTGTTGCGCGGCTACATGAATTGGCTTGGACAAGGTGCCCGCGATCCGCTCGGACAGTTCGTGGTTGCTGCCACCGACTGGCTGGTTCGGCCGCTGCGCCGGATGTTGCCGCGTCCGGGACGTTTCGATTGGGGTAGCGTGCTTGCCGGCGTGCTGATAGCGTTCCTGCTCGCGCTGCTCTACCTGGTCATGTTCGGTGGCGGACGCATCCCCATGTTAGGGCTCGCGCTGCTGCTGGCGGCTTTCTGGATCGTGAAGTGGATCCTTTACCTGATCATGGGACTGGTGCTCTTTGGCGCGATCCTCTCGTGGGTCAATCCCTACGCGCCGATCCGCCCGATCGTCGATGCCCTGACGAGGCCATTCCTTATGCCACTGCGACGGGTCATTCCGCTGATCGGCGGAGTCGACCTGACGCCACTGGTGGTGCTGATAATCGCCCAGGTCATGCTGTCGGCGCTGCACTCGGCACTGCCAAGCCTGTTCATGCTTGGTCACGCCTGATGAGGGGGCGTTGCGCTACCAGGGAGATGAGCCGTAGGCTGCGCTGAACCTGCGAGCTACCTCGGCAAGGTCGAGTTGGTGATTCTGGGCTCCCTGGCACCCGATCTTGATTGCGCCCATCACGCTGCCCAGCTGGGCGCAGCGCAACCAGTCCCAGCCTTGTGCCAGGCCGAACAACAGGCCGCCTCGGTAGGCGTCGCCGCAACCGGTAGGGTCGACCGGTTTGGTGATTGCAGCTGGCCCGATGGTGACCTCGCGACTCTCGAAATGCAGCGTTGAGCCGTCGCCCCCGCGGGTGATGATCAGGGCCTCGACCTGCTGCGCAATCCGGTGCTGGTCCCAGCCCGTACGCTCGCACATCAGCTGGCACTCGTAGTCGTTGACCGTCACCGCGGTGGCGCCTTCGATCAGAGCTCGCAGTTCCGCTCCATCGAACATCGGCAGCCCCTGTCCGGGGTCGAACACGAACGGGATCTTCGCCTGTTGGAACTCCTCGGCATGGCGCAGCATCGCCGCCTTGCCGTTGGGAGCGACGATGCCAAATGCTGCCGGCAGGGCGTCGTGCACCGAAACCGTGTGCGCGAGCGCCATTGCGCCCGGATGAAATGCGGTGATCTGATTGTCGGCAAGATCGGTGGTGATGAACGCCTGCGCGGTGAAGTGTTCGTCGAGCTGTCGCACATGGGTGACGTCGACGCCCAGCCCGCGCAGGCGCTCCAGGCAATCGCCGCCGTCGCGACCGACCGCACCGAGGACCACCGGTTCGCCGCCCAGTGCGTGCAGGTTGTAGGCGATATTTGCGGCGCATCCCCCGAACTCGCGCCTGAGTTGCGGGCTCAGGAACGAAACATTGAGGATGTGCACTCGATCCGGGAGGATGTGATCCTTGAAATAACCGTCGAAGATCATGATGTTGTCGTAGGCGATGGAGCCGCTGATGGCTATTCGTCTGGTCATTGGGGCCCGTCCGGAAGCGCTGCGGTGGAGGTCAGGGATAGAACAGCACTGCCGAGTAACCGGTCAGCACGACGTCGCGCAGCAGGAAGTCGACGCGCAGGTTCTGTTCGGATCGGCCCGGCAACCCGGCGACTATCGTCGCCTGGTCGGCGAGGTAATCGGTCGGCATCAGCACCCGGCGCACCACGGTTGCGCCATTGGCGTCGGTCAGCGAGATTTCAATCGCCGGCCACTGCAGTGCAGTTTCGGAATGGCTGCGCAGCAACGCGTTCATCCGGTACCTGTCGGGTGCGTCGCCGATCGACAGGTCGATCTCGATGGTGATCTTCTGCGGGTTGCGCGGCAGCTCGACCTTGAGCCCGAGTGGGTCGGCGAGCGCTTCAAGTGCGGCGCGGGCGGGTGCGAAACGGGCGACGATCTCGGAGCGCAGCGCCAGCGCCAGCTGCAATGCCAGTGTGACCAGCAGCACAATGGCGAACGTCTTGCCGAGCGTGCCACGCGGCCACCAGCGGATCCGACGTTGTGCGGACTCCGAAAAGAAGTCGATCGCGTCTTCCTGCGCCACCCGCATGGCCGGCGGAATCCCGAACTCCATCGGCTCCACGGCCGACTCCTCGCGCTGCTCTAACTCGCTCTCGGTGATCAGTGCCGAGACGGTGTCGGCGTTCTGCCCGGGTCCGCTATCGGCGTTCAGTTTCGATTGGGTGTTGGCGCTCGATTCCGCCATGGCTTCATCGTGCTGCTCGGTCGCGTTCTCTGCGATGAACTCCGAGATGGCTTCGGCCAGGTCTTCGGCGTGGTTGCCGGCGCCGACCTCGGGCAAGGAGTCGACGACCAGCTCGGGCTGGGTCTCGGCCGTTAACGCGCCCGAGTCGGGGTTCGCCGGCCCCTGGGACTGCTCACTGGCTGGCGCTGGCTGCGCGGCGGGGACAGCGCCGGCCAGCGACAGTTCCGGAGCCTGATCTTGCGGCGAGCCGGGTTCGTCGTTTACCTGGCGCAAGTGGTCGATGCCTGAGAACACGTTGTGGCACGAGCCGCATCTGACCAGCCCGCGGCGCAGCTTGAGCTGGTCGGGTATGACCTTGAAACTGGTCTTGCAGACCGGGCAGGTGGTGACCAGCGTCATCAGAGGCTTTGGGCGGGGGGTGTTGGGAGTGGCCCCGATATTAGCCCAAGCCCGAAATGCTCGTCGGGCGCGAGATCAGGGAGCGATTTGCGCACGCGCTCTTCTGCCGGCCAGGCAAGTCCAGCCTTCGCGGCTGGCGTAGGGACGCATTTCGATCTGATGGTAGGCGGCGGCGACCTCGTCGACCTGGCGGTCGAGCAGTCCGGCCAGGATCAGGCTGCCGCCTGGCTCGACCAGGCTCTCGAGCATCGGAGCGAGCAGCCGCAAGGGGCTCGCCAGGATGTTGGCCACGACCACCTGCGCCGGCGCGCAACCCGGCTGGTCTCCGGCGCGCACCGTCAGCGTCACTCCGTTGGCGGCGGCATTGTCCGTGGTGCTCTGCAGGGCCTGGGGGTCGATATCGATGGCGGTTACCGCTCCGGCCCCGAGGCGCGCCGCGGCGATCGCTAATATTCCTGAACCGCAGCCGTAGTCGATTACCGTGGCGCCGTCCGGGAGTTCGCGTTCGAGCCATTCCAGGCACATGCTGGTGGTGGGATGGCTGCCGGTTCCAAACGCCAGTCCGGGGTCGAGTACGATTTCGGCGCGCCCGTCGGCGCCAAGTCCGGCCGGTCCCTGGTGTTCGCGGTGCCACGAGGGCGTGATGCGCAGCCTGGCGCCGATTTCGATCGGTTCGAACTGGGCCTGGGTGGCGGCCACCCAGTCGCGTTCTCCGACTTCAGCGACCTCGAGTGCCTGAGGTTCCATCAACCCTGCGGCGCTGGCAGCGCCGGCCACCAGTTCTCCCGGCACCAAGTGGCTGTCGACCAGTGCTGTAATCCGGGTGCTGGGCCAGGCGTGGAAACCTCCCGGTTCGCCGGGTTCGCCAAAGAGCGCCTGCTCGAGCGGTCCGTCGGCGTCGGCGTCTTCGGTGCGCACCGACAGCGCCCCGGCGGCAAGAAGCGCGTCACTCCATGCTCCGGCCTGCGCGCCCGCAGCTACGAAGCTGACCTCGAGCCAGCGCGCCGCTTCACTCATGGGACTGCTCCCGCGCGGCATCCTTGCGGCAGGTCTCAGGCATCGCGGCGGGCGAGCTTGTCCTCGAGATAGTGGATGTTCGTTTCGCCGGCGACGAAATTCGCATCCTCGAGAAGTTCGCGGTGCAGCCTGAGGTTGGTCTGGATGCCGTCGACCGACATTTCGGAGAGCGCGATGCGCATGCGGCGGATCGCCTGGTCACGGGTGTCACCGTAGGCGATCAGCTTGGCGATCATCGAGTCGTAATGCGGCGGAACGAAGTAGTTGGTGTAGGCATGCGAATCGACCCTGATGCCTGGCCCGCCGGGCGGATGCCAATGGGTGATCCGACCCGGCGAGGGCGTGAACTTGTAGGGATCCTCGGCATTGATCCGGCACTCGATGGCGTGCCCGCGAATGGTGATGTCACGCTGCTTGTAGCGCAGTTTCAGGCCGGCGGCCACCCTGATCTGCTCCTGGACGATGTCGACGCCGGTAACCAATTCGGTCACGGGGTGCACGACCTGAATCCGGGTGTTCCTCTCGATGCAGTAGAACTCGC
>JAHYJF010000254.1 GCA_019428955.1 Burkholderiaceae bacterium | reverse complement strand
GGCGGGGGCGAATCCGGGTATCGGTTACGCGCTGGGCATACACCCGATGTATGTCGAGCGTGCCGCCGACGAGGACCTGGCGCATCTGCGCACCGCGCTGGAAGCCGCACGCCACGACCCGCGGCTGGTGGCGATCGGGGAAATCGGCCTCGACTATTTCGTGCCCGGCCTTGACCGCGAACGCCAGCTCCGATTCCTCGCGGCCCAACTGCGCCTGGCGGCGGAGTTCGAACTACCGGTGCTGCTCCACGTCCGGCGCTCCCAGGACCATCTGCTGCGCGAGTTGCGCCGCATCCGGGTGTTCGGCGGCATCGCCCACGCCTTCAACGGCAGCGCGCAACAGGCCGGCGCATTCATCGACCTCGGCTTCACGCTGGGATTTGGCGGCGCGATGACATTCGAGCGGGCTACCCGAATGCGCGCGTTAGCCGCAGACTTGCCCCGCGAAGCCCACGTACTCGAGACCGACTCACCGGACATGGCGCCAGCTTGGTTGGCGCGCGGCGCGCGCAACAGTCCTGCCGAACTGCCCGAGATTGCCGCGGTCTTCGCGCGCCTGCGCGGTGTTTCGCTGGTCGATGCGGTCAGCAATACCGGCGCCAACGCGTTGCGCGTGTTGCCGCGCCTGCGGGAACTGGTGCCGAGTGACGCTCGCTAGTTGTTCCGGTACTGGAACTGGGCGACCGCCGGTGTGGTGGCGCCAGGCACCAGCACCTCGACGCTGATCCGATAGTTGAGGTGTTCAGCGAGCGGCACGTAACCGCCGTAGAAGGGCACGCCGATGACTGCCGGGGCGAGCTGCTTGGTGATCCGCGATATGCCAGGCTCGTCTACATTGACCTTGACAATGGCGTCGGCTATCGGCTTGCCGTCATTGTGATTGAGCACCGTCACGCTGATGTGATGCTGGTCGCGACCCCTGGGAATCCCCCCGTGCATCTTGCGTTCGGGTGAATCGGCGGGGAATTTCGCCAGCTGGCCGGAGGACACGATGCCCAGGTTGATGTCCATGCCGGCGACGGTGCGCTGGAAGGCGCTGTCTGGCGTCGGCCGCTTCTTGGACTTGTTGCTGGCCCGTGCTCCCGCCTGGGCGCTCGCTGCCGCCGGGTTGAACATGTAGGTGACGGCGGCCCGCAGCTCGGCGTCGCTGGCGCTGGCCAGTCCGCCGCGCGATGGCATCCCGCCATGACCGCGGATCGCCGACATCGTCAGTTCGTCGAGGCCATTTCTGGCGCGGCTTGCCCAGGCGGCGGCGTCGCCGATCCTGGGTGCTCCGCCCACGCCGGTGGCGTGACAGCTCGCGCAGCGGGCGTTGACGATGGCCTCCCCGGGTCGAGCCTGGGCGAGTGCGCCGGGAGTTGCCGGCTCGACCCAATTGCCGCCGGACTGGTTGACCATGTAGGTGATGGCCCGGCCAAGTTCGAGTTCGGTCAGGCTCGGATCGCCCCCGTGATCGGGCATCTTGCGCAACCCTTCCATGGCGCTCGACGTGAGCGCGCTCAGCCCCTTGGCGGCGCGTTCCCGCCAGGCAGGGGCGTCGTTGATCTTGACCGCCCCCAGCAGGCCGGCGCGGTGACAGTTGAGGCATACGGATTCGGCAACGGCCTTGCCGCTGCGGCCATCGGCAGGTGCGGCGGCTGGGACCGCTGGCCCGCCGGCGGCACTGGCCAACGGTGCGGCGATCGCGAGCATCAGCGCTGCCAGCGCGCTCGACGCCCGGCTGCGCCGCAATCCTGTTGCCCCAACTGTTCCTGTCTTCATAGCGCCTTTCCCTCGCAAGTCGATGATACGGACTCTGTAAGGGGCAATATACCGCGTTCAGGTCGGCGACAGTGTGCGGTCGATGCGACGGAACTAGGAGCAAAGAAAGCCGGCACTCGGCCTCCGGGATGATTCGCACCGTGCCGGCGACGTCCACCATCTGGCGATGGAAAACTGGCTGCACCAAGTTGCGGCATCCTGGCGCCAGGTCGCCGCTGTGGCCGGCCTGCCGCTGGCGGCGGTGGTGCCCCTGTCCGCCCTGGTGGTTCACGCCTTGCCGCAACTTCCTGGCGAGTACTTTGCCTGGCTGCTCGTTGCTGGCGGCGCGGCGCTGGGGCTGGCCGGCAACGGCCAACTGGCCATGAAGCTGGCCGTGGCAGTGCTGGCTGCCGGCACGATAGTGCTGCGTGCCCAGGGTGCGCTGGCCGAGCGGATCGGCGCCAGCCACGAGGGCATGGTCATGCCGGTCATCGGCTATGTCGAGCAATTGCCCCAGGCGCTTGACCAGGGAGTTCGTTTTCGCTTTCACATCGATTCCTGCGTGGAGCCGGGCAACGATTGCCCGGCAGCGCGCTCGATCCAGTTGAGCTGGTACCAAGGCTTCGGTCGCGGGCAGCGGCGGGAAATCGGGGCACCCCGACCGGGAGAACGGTGGCGGCTGGCGGTGCGGCTGAAGCGGCCCGTCGCGCTGGTGAACCCGGGAACTTTCGATGGCGAACTGCGCGCTCTTGAAGAGGGGATAACGGCCAGTGGCAGCGTCGTTGGAGGGGCGGGCGAGCAGGCCGGGAACTTCCGCCTGCCCGGGCAACACTGGAGCGTCGGCACGGTGCTCGAGCGCTGTCGGATGGTGGCGCGCGACGCCATTGCCGTCGCCTTGGCAAGCGCCGACCCGGCGGCCCGGGGCACCGTCATCGCGCTCTCGATCGGCGACCAGGCGGCGATTCCGGCCCACTGGTGGCGGGTATTCAATCAGACCGGAATCGGCCACCTGATGAGCATTTCGGGCTTGCACATCACGATGCTGGCCGGGTTGGTCGTGGCGCTGTGCCGGCGCCTGCTGAGCAGCCGCCTGGTGCCGGGCGTCGTGCTGCTCCGGGTGCCGGTGCCGACTCTGGCGTGGGCCATAGGGGTGAGCGCGGCCTTCCTCTACAGCGGCCTGGCTGGTTGGGGTGTGCCGGCGCAGCGCACCTGCTGGATGTTGGCGGTAGCCGGTGGCGCGCTGGTTAGCGGGCGAACGCGATCCGTGGCCAGCATTCTGGCGCTGGCGGCGGGGGTGGTCACGGTTTTCGACCCCTGGGCGGTGCTGGCGCCAGGCTTCTGGCTCTCTTTTGCCGCGGTCGGGGCGATCGTGCTGTTCGGCTCGGCGCGCCGGATCCGGCGCCGCCGGCTGCTCGCCGAGGCCGTGGCAACCCAGTGGGCGGCCACCATTGCACTGTTGCCCCTGGGAGCTCTGTTCTTCTCGTCGATATCGCTGGTGGGGCCGCTGGCCAACGCCGTGGCAATCCCCTTGGTATCGATCGTGATTACCCCGCTTACCCTGGCCGCCACCGCTCTGGCACTGGTCGTGCCGCCGCTCGGCGCGCTGCTCCTGCGGCTCGCGGCCTGGTGCACTTCGTTGCTGCTGGCGCTGCTCGACTGGGCGGCGGCTCTCCCCCTGGCGACCTGGACGGTGGCTCGCCCTGAGCCATTGACCCTGGCGCTGGCGGTCGCCGGTTGCGCGTTGCTGCTGGCTCCGGCGGCTTTGCTGCCCAGACGCTGGGGTGCAGGCTTGCTGATGCCGATGCTGGCGGCCGGGCCGAGCGGTCCCGCGGCGGGCGAGATCTGGGTGACGGCGCTCGACGTCGGCCAGGGCAGCGCGGTGCTGGTGGAGGTTCCCGGGTACCGACTGCTCTTCGATGCGGGACCGGTCTATGGCGGGGAACTCGAGGCCGGCACCCGCGTGATTACTCCTTACCTGCGCTCGCGCGGCGTTGGCCGTCTCGACGCGATGGTGATCTCGCATGCCGACACTGATCACACCGGTGGCGCGCTGGCGGTGCTGGGCAACTTTCCCGTCGGCTGGGTTGCCAGCTCGCTGGCTGTCGATCACCCCGTCGTCACTGGAGCCGCGCGGCATTTCGCCTGCCGGCGGGGCGAAGAGTGGACCTGGGGCGACGCGGACTTTGTCTTCCTCAGTCCTGGCGATGATGATCCGGTCAGCCGGAAATCGCCAACCAATGCCCGCAGTTGCGTCCTGCGCGTCACTACCCCGGCGGCCACGGTGGTACTCACCGGCGATATTGAAGTTGCCCAGGAGCGGATGCTGCTGAGGACGCTCGAGCCCGCTGCCCTCAAGGCCGATCTGCTGGTCGTGCCGCACCATGGCAGCACGACCTCGTCTTCCGAGCGCTTCCTGGCCGCGGTGGCGCCGGCCCTGGCGGTATTCCAGGCCGGGTATCGTAACCGCTACCGCCACCCCCATCCCAAGGTCCTCGCTCGCTACCGCGATGCCGGGATCGAGATCCTGCGCAGCGACTGGCACGGCGCGATTACCATCCGCTATCGCCGCGGCCATGAGCCCCATGTCGAGCGGACGCGGATCGACATGCCTCCTTACTGGCGGATCAATCCCGGATCTGACTCCTGACAACGGCCAACCACGCTACGCTGGTTTTGCAACACACTTACACTTCGCCTTTCGGTACCAGATATAGAGAGGCGATGCGGTGAGTGAGCCCGACCTGCGTTTCGTTACCTGCGCCAGTCCCCTGGGGCTGCATCGCATGGCATATTGGGAATGGCCGGCGGCGTGTGCCGCGGCGGACGAACTGGACACCGTCTTGTGTGTCCACGGCCTGACCCGCAACGGACGTGATTTTGACGTGCTCGCGCAGCGCCTCAGGGCCCGCCACCGGGTGATCTGTGCCGACCTGGTGGGCCGCGGCAAGTCCGACCGGGCGCCCGACCAGTCGCTCTACACGGTAGCGCAGTACGTCGCCGACTGCGTCACGCTGATCGCGCGCCTCGACGTCGCGAAGCTGTCCTGGGTCGGCACCTCGCTGGGTGGATTGATCGGCATGACGCTGGCGGCGTGCGCGCAGACGCCCATCGCCCGGATGGTGCTCAATGACATCGGGCCGGAACTGGATTCGCGCGGCTTGACGCGGATCGGCAGCTATGT
>JAHYJF010000253.1 GCA_019428955.1 Burkholderiaceae bacterium | reverse complement strand
TGCCGACGAAGGCGATGGTCAGGTGCAGGTCGGGGGCCGCCAGCGCGCGCCCGCCGCAGGTGCGGGCCACTTCCTGACCGGTGCGCTCGAGCGAGCGGGCCGCCGCCGGGTCGGGGATAATGGCGTAGAAAAACCGCGCTGCAGACTGATGCTGGTCGTGCGACACTGGCAACAACAATTATTGGAGAGGTGATTTGGACGAGGCTCATTCTGCACCGAAGGTGCTGGTAACGGGTGGCGCGGGCTATATCGGCTCGCACACCGTGCTCGAACTGCTGGGTGCCGGGTACCGGGTAATGGTGCTCGACAACCTCAGTAACTCGAATGCGGAGTCGCTGAGGCGGGTAGCCGAACTGAGCGGCAAGCCGGCACCGCTGGTGGTCGGCGACATTCGCGACCAGAGCCTGGTGAGGGACCTGCTGGCCCGCGAGCAGATCCAGGCAGTGCTTCATTTCGCGGGCCTCAAGGCGGTTGGGGAATCGGTCGAGCAGCCGCTCTCCTACTACGACAACAACGTCGGCGGGACCACTGCCCTGCTCGAATGCCTGGCCGAGGCCGGGGTGCGCGCCATGGTGTTCAGTTCGTCGGCAACGGTCTACGGCGATCCGCGCCATGTTCCGATCCCGGTCGATGCGCCGATCGCTCCGGCCAACCCCTATGGGCAGACCAAGGCGATGATCGAGCAGATCCTGGCCGATCTGGTCCACTCCGACCCGCGTTGGGCGGTGGCGATCCTGCGCTACTTCAACCCGGTGGGGGCGCATCCGAGCGGGCGTATCGGCGAGGACCCGCGCGGCATTCCCAACAACCTGATGCCCTACGTCAGCCAGGTGGCGGTCGGACGGCTTGCGGAACTGGCGGTGTTCGGCGGTGACTACCCGACTCTCGATGGCACCGGGGTGCGCGATTACATCCACGTCGTCGATCTGGCTCGCGGGCATGTCGCGGCGTTGGCGCGGGTGCTGGCCCGGCCTGGAGCATTCACGGTCAACCTGGGCACGGGACGCGGCTACTCGGTGCTCGAGATTACCCGTGCTTTCGAGGGGGCGAGCGGTCGGCAGGTGCCGTACCGGATCGTTGGCCGCCGCCCCGGGGACATCGCCCAGTGCTACGCCGACGCCAGCCTGGCGCTGCAATTGCTCGACTGGCAGGCGGAGCTTGGTCTGGAGGCGATGTGCGCCGACACCTGGCGCTGGCAAAGCGACAACCCGCAGGGCTATCGCGAAACTAGCTAGCGCGGTTGAAGAAGCTGCGTCGGCCGCGCATTTCGATGATCTGCCGGACCAGCGTTTCGAGGTCTTCGGGATCGTCCCCCGGATTGAAGTGCTCGGTATTGACGATCAATACCGGCGCATCCTCGTAATGGTGGAAGAAGCGGCTGTAGGCGTCGACCAGCGAGCGCAGGTAAGGCTCGGTTATGCCGGCCTCCATGGGTACGCCGCGCTTTTGCACCCGTTCGACCAGCACTGAAGCATTGGCCTGCAGGTAGACCACCAGGTCGGGAACCGGGGCCTGGGCGCGCATCGCGTCGAAGATCGTGCGGTAGAGCTGGAGTTCGTCGTCGCCGAGTGTCAACTGGGCGAACAGTGGATCCTTGTCGAGCAGGAAGTCACCGACCAGGGTCTGGCTGAAGAGGTCGCGCTGCGCCAGGTCGCGCAACTGGTTGACCCGCTGGAACAGGAAGAACAACTGGGTGGGCAGCGCGTAGCGGCGGCTGTCGCGGTAGTAGCGCTCGAGGAACGGGTTTTCGGCCGGGTCCTCGAGCACGGGCCGGGCACCATAGCGCTCGGCCAGCGAGCCGGCGAGCGACGACTTGCCGACGCCAATCGGGCCTTCGATGACGATGTGGCGAAACCGCTCGAAGGGTGAGCGTGTTGTGGCGGGTCCGGGCATGGTGATCAGGATTTCTCGAGGAATTCTACCCGCTGGTCCGCGCAGCCGGGGAGCAGTTCAGCCACCGGGCCGTGACCTGGAATGACCAGGCTCGAATCCAGCTCGGCCAGTGGGATCAGGACGAAAGCGCGGCAGTGCATGCGCGGATGGGGCACGGTCAGCTCCGGGGTGTCGATACGCTCGGCGCCGTAGAGCAGCAGGTCGAGATCGAGCAGCCGGGGCGCGTTGCGTGCGCCCCGCACGCGCCCGCAGCCATTCTCCAGGCGGTGCAGAACCTGGTGCAGCTCGTGAGCTCCGAGGGTGGTTGCCAGCGCCACCACGGCGTTGACGAAATCGGGTCCGGTCGCAGCCACCGGTGCGCTGCGGAATAGCCGTGAGCGGCGCAACGAGCGGGTGCTCTCGAGCGCGGCGAGAGCCGCACAAACGCGCTCGAACATCGCCCTCGGGTCGCCCAGGTTGGCGCCGATCCCGATGTAGGCGAGCACCGCGCCGGCGCGATCCTGACCCATGGCGGGATCGTCGCGCTCAGGCGCTCGCCGGAGGAGCATTGCCGCCGGCGTCGCCGGCACGCGGTCCGCGCCGGCGCCGGCGTGAGGGGCGGGCCTTGGACTTGCCGCCGGAGCGCGCCTTGGGCGCTTGGGCCATCAACTCGGCGCGGCCTTCGCCGTCGGCAGCGATGAAGTCGGTCCACCACTTGCCCAGTTCGGGCTCTATTTCGCCGACCTCGCTGCGCAGCAACAGGAAATCGTAGGCGGCGCGAAAGCGCTGGTGCTCGAGCAAGCGGTACGGCACCTGTCCGACCCGGCGCTCAAGTCGCGGCTGCATTGCCCAGATTTCCCGCATGTCGGAGACGATCCGCTTCTGGATCGCGAGCTGGTCGGCCTGCTCATCGAGCGAGTTGTCGATCGCCATCATCAACGCCGGGATCGAATGCTCGCCGCCGGCCACCCGCTCCTGCCAGCGCACCAGCACATGTTGCCAGAGCAGTGTTGCGAACAGGAAACCAGGTGAAATCGGCCGGCCGTCGGCCACCCGGGCATCGGTAGCGGCGAGTGCCGCCGTGACGAAGCGCTCGCCCGCGGGCTGCTCGAGGATCACATCGAGCAACGGCAGCAGCCCGTGGTGGAGCCCTTCGCTGCGCAGTTCGTGCAGTGCGTCGAGCGCCCGTCCGCAGAGCAGGAGCTTGACCGTTTCGTCGAACAGTCGCGACGGCGGTACGCCCCGCAAAAGCGTCGCGAGCTCGGCGATCGGCGCACGGGTGCGCGGTTCGATCGTGCATCCCAGCTTGGCCGCGAATCGCGCGACCCGCAGCATCCGCACCGGATCCTCACGGTAGCGGGCAGCCGGATCGCCGATCATGCGCAGCACCCGCGCCTTCAGGTCCCGTACGCCGTCGTGGTAGTCGAGAATCGCATCGCCGATCGGGTCGTAGTAAAGGGCGTTGATGGTGAAGTCGCGCCGCGCCGCATCTTCTTCCTGGGTGCCCCACTCGTTGTCGTGAAGCACCCGGCCCTGATCGTCGGTCTGTGAATCGGTGGTCAGCGCGCGGTAGGTCGAGACCTCGATGACTTCGCGCCCGTACATGACGTGGACGATCTGGAAACGCCGCCCGATCAGCCGTGAACGCCGGAACAGCTTGTTGACCTGTTGCGGGGTGGCGTCGGTGGCGACGTCGAAGTCCTTGGGCCGCAGGCCCAGCAGCAGGTCGCGCACGCCGCCGCCGACGATCCAGGCGTGGTAACCGCCCTTCTTGAGCGTTTCACAGGTGCGCTGCGCGGCCGCCGAAAGCTCGGTGCGATGGATACCGAGGTCGGAGCCGCGATACCGGGTGGCATGGCGCCGCAGTGCCGAGATCTCCCCGGCGGGGCGTTTGAAAATCTTGCCGATAAGGCGTCTGATCATCTGAAGAGCTGCAGGGTTGGCCAGCCGCGCTCGGCGGCGGTCGCCGCCAGCCGGGGGTCGGGGTTGGTTGCCACCGGGCGGGTTACGCGCAGCAGAAGGGGAAGGTCGTTGATCGAATCACTGTAGCACCAGGAGTCGGCGAACGACTCGAAGTCGTGGCCCATCGTTGCCAGCCATTGCTCGGTGCGGCTCACCTTGCCCTCGCGAAACGAGGGCGTGCCTCGTGCCCGGCCGGTGAAACGCCCGTCGACCGATTCAAGCTCGGTTGCGATCAGGTGCTGGATGCCGAACTCGCGCACGATCGGCGCAGTGACGAACTCGTTGGTGGAGGTGACCACCGCACAGAGGTCGCCACGATCGAGGTGCCGGGCAACCAGTTCGATGGCGCCGGGGCGAATCGCTGGTCGGATCACCTCGTCCATGAACTGCTCGTGCCAGCACTCCAGTTGGGCGATTGGATGGGCGGCGAGCGGCGCGAGCAGGAACGCCAGCGATTCGTCGATATCCAGGGTCCCGTCCTGGTAGGCGCGAAAGAGCCGTTCGTTCTCGGCTTCGTAGGACGCGCCGTCGATCACACCGAGCCCGATCAGGAATCGGGCCCACTCGTAGTCGCTGTCCAGCGGCAACAGGGTGTGGTCGAGGTCAAAGAGTGACAACTGCATAATGTGGGCGGATTCTACCAGTGTGTCCCGGCTCGCCGAGAGCTCACTGGGGCGGCGGCGCCTCGGCCGTGGCGATATTCTCGGGCGCCTGGGCCCGGGCCATGAATTCGCGCAGCAGCGGCAGCGTGAGGGCGCGCTTGTGCTCGAACGCATGGTGATCGAACGCGTCCAGCAGCGCAATCAGGTGGCGGATGTCGCGATTCTGATGATTGAGCAGCCAGGGCACGATGTCGGCGGCGAGTTCGACTCCGCGGCGGCTGGCGTGGGTAGCCAGCGCCAGGGCCTTGTCCTTATCGGAGAGCAGTTGCAGCCGAAACACCAGGCCCCAGCCGAAGCGGCTGCGCAAGTCCTCGCGCACCGCGGTGAACAGCGGGGGCTGCAAGCCGGTGGTGACCAGCGTCACGGGGGCTTGGCTGGCCTGGACGCGATTGTAGAGAGCGAACAGGGCCTGCTGGCCGGGCGCGTCGAGCGCGTCGCAAT
>JAHYJF010000252.1 GCA_019428955.1 Burkholderiaceae bacterium | reverse complement strand
CGTGAGTCTCGCCTCGTTCATGTCGATCACCATGCCTCGGATGATCGATCCCTTTATCAGCTCTCAGACTCATTCCTCTTTGGAAACACGTCCCCCAGTTCAGACTCATACCATTTTGGAAAAGACTCAACCTGGCGTGACTGCCTCTACGCTGTTATAATGAGAGAGTCAAGTAGAAACATTCATTCGCCGCGGTGCAGCAATTGCCACCCTTCATCGGCGCCCAAACCCCGAGGACCCCCAGAAACGATGCCCGAGTTGCTTGATCTATCCATCGCCGGGAACCCGGCAATTGATTGGCTCAAAGCACTGCTCTGGGTAGTTTTGTCGGTGGGGGCCATGAAGATCCTCAAGCCGAAGCTCGTTTCCCGGGCCAGGAAATGGGCGGGCAGGACGGAAAACTCCTGGGACGACGCCGTCGTTCACGCTATGGCGGTCACCCGCTGGTCCTTGATAGCGCTGATTGCCTTATCCCTCGCCAGTAACGAACTGATACTCAAGCCAGTGGTCGAGCGCTGGATTCACGGCGCGGCAATGGCGGCGTTCTTCGTACAGATCGGTCTGTGGGTTGGTTCGTTCCTGGACTCGTGGATTAGAAGCGCGCGCCAGCGCGGGCTTGAAGTTGACCCCTCGGCGACCAGCGCATTGTCGATGATGAGCTTCCTTGCCCGGGTAGCCCTGTGGTCAGTGCTGTTGCTGCTGCTACTTAGCAATTTCGGTTTTGATGTCACCACCCTGATAGCCGGGCTGGGCATTGGCGGCATTGCCATTGGCCTGGCTCTGCAAAGCATCCTGGGCGACCTGTTTGCCAGTCTCTCGATAGTGCTGGACAAACCCTTCCAGGTGGGCGACTTCATCATCGTCGACCAGTTGACCGGTACGGTGGAGAATATTGGTCTCAAGACCACTCGCGTGCGCAGCCTCAGCGGCGAGATGCTGGTGTTCTCCAACGCCGACCTGACCAAGACGCGCCTGCGCAATTTCAAGCAGATGCAGGAGCGACGCGCGGTGTTCAAGTTCGGCGTGACCTATGCCACGACTCCCGCCCAACTTGAAGCCATACCGGGCATGGTCCGGAAGATCGCCGCCGGCCTGCCTAACGTTCGGTTTGACCGTTGCCACTTCGTGGCGTTTGGCGACTCGAGCCTTGAGTTCGAAGTGGTGTACTGGATGCTCACATCCGACTACACCGCCTACATGGATGCGCAGCAGGCCATCAATCTGGCCTTGTTGCGGCGTCTGACTGAGGAAGGCGTCGACTTCGCCTTTCCGACCCGCACGCTCATATTGGAGACCCCGCGCGCGGTGTCTGTCAGCCTGAACACCACGGCTTGACGAACCAAAGTCTTTCGCGCGACGGATGGATGCCGGCGCGCCGGATGTTCTTTCTCATCCAATGAATTCAAGGAAATTCGATGCACCGAACTGTTCTCGCCACTGATCTGGATGGCACCTTTCTAGGAGGCACGCCCGAGCAGTGCGCTGAGCTCTACCAATGGATTCTGGCGCGTCGCGAAGAGATCGTGCTGATCTATGTGACCGGCCGCAGCCTGACCACCATGAGCGATGTCCTGACGGATCTGCCGGTGCAACCCGATCAGATCATCGCGGACGTCGGCACCAGCGTGTACAGCGGATCGGAACGCGAGCCGCTGCGCGCGCTGGACGCCTGGCTCGATGGTGGTTGGCCGGCTGATGCGAAGTCCCGCATCGAGGCAGTCTTGCGCCAGCATCCGGATCTCGCGCCGCAGCCCATTGTCGAGGGGCGGCGAGTGTCATGTTTCTATTCTGATCAAGCGCTGGCGCTGGCCGCCCGCGAAGCGCTCGAGGCGCTCGGCTATGACGTGTTGCTTTCGGCTGAACGATACCTGGACGTGTTGCCGCGAGGCGTCCAAAAGGGCCCGACTCTGCTCAGAACGCTGAGTACGCTGGGCCTTAACCATCGACGCACCCTCGTGGCGGGCGACACGCTCAATGACTTGTCGCTGTTTCAGACCGGTCTGGCCGGCGTCGCGGTGGCCAATCGTGAGCCCTTGCTCACTCAGGCGTTGGCCGGCCTACCCCATGTTCATCTCAGCGAGCATGAGGGAGCAGCAGGTGTGCTTGAAGCATTGCAGCGTTTCCATCAGCCGATGAATCGGGCGTGAACCAACTGCCCGCTCCTTGGGCAACCTCACAAGGAGATCAGCATGAGTGTTGAACTAGTCGTCGTCTATCACCGTCAGCCATACGAAGAGGTGGTCGAGGACGGGAGGGTCACTTTCCACGAGCCGCGCAGCCCCAACGGCATCATTCCGGCCATCAAGGGTTTCTTCAGCCATGTGGATAATGCAGTGTGGGTGGCTTGGAAGAAGTCACCGGCCGGCAAGCCGGTCAATTTTGACCGGACCATCACGATCACCGACAGCTTTGGCAGTTACGAGGTGGTGCGCCTGCAGCTGGAGGCGGCGCATATTCATCAGTTCTATCACGTCACTTCCAAGGAATCCTTGTGGCCGGTGATCAACTCGTTTCCGTGGCTCTACTCCAAGGAAAACACCAACTGGGCGATGTTTCGGGAGGTCAACCGGCGTTTTGCCGAGGCCGCATGTGAGCAGGCTTCGCCCGGCGCGGTAGTGTGGGTCCATGACTACAACCTTTGGCTGGTCCCGAAGTTTGTCCGTGAGCTGCGGCCAGATTTGAAAATTGCCTTCTTCCACCACACCTCGTTTCCTGGGCCTGACGTATTCAACATGCTGCCGTGGCGCGACGAAATCATTGGCAGCTTGCTGGCGTGCGACATGGTGGGTTTTCATGTGCCGCGGTTTAGCCAGAATTTTTGTGCCGTAGCCCAAAGTCTGCGCCAAGGAATCAAGAGGGAAGAGAGTGCGGTTCCGGCGCCAATCTGCACGCTGAACGCGGCCCTTTCAGAGTCAGTGGTGACGACGGCGCTGCACTACGAGGGCCGAAAGATCGTCATTGACACCTGGCCGATCGGAACCTCTCCAGAACTGATTGAGCGTACTGTCAATTCGGCAGAAGGCAGGGCTCGCACCGCGAAGATTCGCGCGGACATGAAAGCTGAAATACTGATCATTTCCATCAGTCGCGTTGACTATGCCAAAGGCGGAAGCCAGCAGCTAGAGGCCTTTGAAAGGCTCTTGAAGAGGCGCCCGGAGTTGCTTGGGCGGATCAAGCTGCTGCTGGTCATGGTTGCCCCAGCCGAAGGCATGGCGGTTTACCGCAGCGAGCAGCACAAGATCGAACAGCTGGTGGGACGGATCAATGGCCACTTCGGCACACTCGCCTGGACGCCGATCAATCTTTCAACCACGCCGCTGTCTTTTGAAGAGGTGGTTTGCGCCTACCGGGCGGCAGACATCGCCTGGATCACGCCATTGCGCGACGGCTTGAATCTCGCGGCGAAGGAGTTTGCGGCGGCCAAGCTGGGCGAGCCGGGCGTCTTGTTGTTGTCCGAGTTTGCCGGCGCGGCGATGGAGCTTGATGACGCGGTGCTGGTTAACCCATTCAGCCTCAATTCAATGGACGAGACACTCGATCAGGCGCTGGACATGCCAAACGATGAGCGGCGGCAGCGCATGCAACGACTGCTGGCCCATGTCAAGGAATATGACATCAAGTTCTGGACCCAGCATGTAGTTGATCTGTTCGCCTCCCTGTGAGCAGGGTGCTCGGAGCCGAGCCGGGATATCCGTCCCTGGATTCGTCCGGTCTCCGACCTAGACGTTGAAGAGGAAGTTCATCACGTCGCCGTCCCGGACGACGTAGTCCTTGCCCTCGGCGCGCATCTTGCCGGCTTCCTTGGCGCCCGCCTCGCCGTTACAGGCGATGAAGTCGTCGAAGGCGATGGTCTGGGCCCGAATGAAGCCGCGCTCGAAGTCGGTGTGGATCACGCCCGCGGCCTGGGGCGCAGTGTCGCCGACGTGGATGGTCCAGGCGCGCACTTCCTTCGGGCCGACCGTGAAATAGGTCTGCAGGCCGAGCAGCTTGAAGGCGGCGTGGATAACGCGGTCGAGCCCCGGTTCGCTCATGCCCATGTCGGCCAGGAACACCGCCTTGTCCTCTTCGTCGAGGTCGGCGATCTCGGCCTCGATTGCTGCGCAGACCGGCACCACGATCGACCCGTCGGCCTCGGCCCGGGCGCGGATTGCGTCGAGCAGGGGGTTGTTCTCGAAACCATGCTCGAGCACGTTGGCGATGTACATCATCGGCTTGGCGGTGATCAGGCACAGGTGCGCGATCGCGGCGCGCTCTTCGGCATAGAGATCGAGGGAGCGTACCGGGCGCGCCTCGTTGAGCCAGGAGATGCATTTCTCGATGATCGCCACCAGCCGCTGGGCTTCCTTGTCGCCGGCGCGGGCCGGCTTGACGTGGCGGGCGTGCGCTTTCTCGACAGTGGCCAGATCGGCGAGTGCCAATTCGGTGTCGATCACCTCGATGTCGGAGACCGGGTCGATCTTGCCGCTGACGTGGACCACGTTGCCGTCCTCGAAGCAGCGCACCACGTGGGCGATCGCGTCGGTTTCGCGGATGTGCGAGAGAAACTTGTTGCCCAGCCCTTCACCCTTGGAGGCGCCAGCCACCAGGCCGGCGATGTCGACAAACTCGACCACCGCCGGGATCACCTTCTGGGGCTTGGCGATTGCGGCCAGTTGGTCGAGGCGCGGATCGGGCAAGGCGACAATGCCGACGTTGGGCTCGATGGTGCAGAAGGGGTAGTTCTCCGCCGCGATCCCCGACTTGGTGAGCGCGTTGAAAAGCGTCGATTTGCCGACGTTGGGCAGGCCGACGATGCCGCATTGCAGGGCCATCAGAAATCCTTATAGAACAACCCTTCCGCACCATTGAGCCCAATGTCGGCAGCGTGGCGCGAGCCGAAAGGCGCAATGACCGAGGGCGGGCGCGGGCGTTGGTCCGGGGGCAAAAACCGCTCGAATCCTCTTTTTCCTGTTTTTCCTGGTTCATTATGGATGGAAAAATCAAGCGGAACAAAACTTTTACCATCCCAAAAACCAA
>JAHYJF010000251.1 GCA_019428955.1 Burkholderiaceae bacterium | reverse complement strand
ACGACGCTGGCCGAATACGACGATCTCAAGGACATCATCGCGATGCGGGGCTTCGAGGAACTGTCCGAGCATGACCGCGCCACCGTGCGGCAGGCCCGCCAGCTGGAGCGGTTCCTGACCCAGCCGTTCTTTTCGACCGAAGCAATGACCGCCAACCCGGGCCGCTTCGTGACGCTGGAGGAGACGCTCGACAGTTGCGAGCGAATCCTCTCGGGCGAATTCGCAGACCGTGACGAGGGCGATTTCTACATGATCGGGGCGATCACGGATATTGCCGAGCCAGCGGAGGCCAGCGATGCGGCTTGAGGTTATCACCCCGATGGCCGTCTGTGTCGATCGCCCGGTGCGGCGCATCGTGGCGGAGGCGCCCGACGGGCATTTCGGGATGCTGCCGAAGCATGTCGATTTCGTCAGTGAACTGGTGCCGGGCATCCTGCTTTACGAAACCGAGGAGGGCAACGAACGCTTCGTCGCAGTCAATTCAGGCACGCTGGTCAAATGCGGCGACGAAGTGCGCGTGGCGGTGCGCGGCGCGGTCGAGGGCGACGATCTGGGCGAACTGCGCAAGCGCGTCGAGGCCGATTTCCGCCAGCACGACGAGGATGAGCGCGACGCCCGCGCGGCGCTCGCCCGCCTTGAGGCCAGCATGATCCGCCGCTTCCGCGACCTGGGGATGCGATCACCATGACCGATGACCGCAACGGCGAGACGGAAACGGAGACCATCGCGCGCAAGGCGCAGCAGATGGAAGAGGCCCGCAAGCGCCACCGCGAAAGCGCGTGGTATGGGCTGGGCATGTTCGGGCTGGTGGGCTGGTCCGTCGCGGTTCCCATCGTCGCCGGCATCGCGCTGGGCGTCTGGATCGACCGGCGCTGGCCCGGCGAGGTATCGTGGACCCTGACCTTGCTGCTGGCCGGCGCGGTGCTTGGCGCGTTCAACGCCTGGTACTGGGTCCAGCGGGAGGGGCGCGATGACTGAGGAGACTAGCTACGGGTTGTTCATGCTCATGCTTGGCAGCGTCGTGTTGCTCGCCGTTCCGATCAGGAACACGTTGAAGAAGCTGACCCTACCCGCGCTGGTCGCCTTCATTGGCCTGGGCTTAGGTCTGTCCGCCATCGACCAATATCTGGGGGAAATCACGCGCAAGCTCCAGGATCAGATCGGGGTGTTGGCGCAGCTGGGCCTCGTCGCCTTGCTGTTCCGGGTTGGGCTTGAAAGCGATCTAGACAGGCTCGTCGGACAGTTACGGCGCGCGGTTGTGATCTGGCTTCCGAACGTGGCGGTCCCAGCGGCGCTGGCCTTTGTGCTGATCTGGGCCTGGCCCGGACTTGGCCTTATTCCGGCGCTGCTTGTTGGCATAGCGGCGAGTGCCACGAGTATCGGCGTCTCGGTCGCACCTTGGGAAGAGGCGCATGCACTCGAAAGCGACGACGGCGCGCTAATGCTCGACGTGGCCGAGCTTGATGACTTGTCTGCGGTGATTCTGCTCGGGGTCGTCTTCGCTATCGCCCCAGTGCTGCAGTCGGGCGACGGCGTGATCGGCGAAGCAGTGCGGGCCGGTGCCATGCAGGTTGCAAAGATCGCCGCGTTTATGGCGGGCTGCTACGCATTTTCGCGTCTCGTTGAACCGAGGCTCTCGGCTGTCTTTGCCAAGTTGGACCCGAGCAAGGGCCCGTTCGTTTTCGCGGCCGGTACCGTCTTCCTGATCGTTGCCGTGGCCGACGCACTCGGGTTTTCGATGGCTATCGGGGCGATCTTCGCCGGGCTTGCCTTCAGTCGCGATCCGGCAGAGTTGCATATCGACGATGCCTTCGCCTATGTGCTGGCCCTGTTCGGCCCGTTCTTCTTTCTCAACATCGGCCTCTCGGTCGGGTTCGACAACTTCGCCGCCGCCCTCCTGCTCGCCGCGGCGCTGTTCATCGCGCTGGTCGCGGGCAAGGTGGTGGGCGCCGGTCTTGCGGCTTGGGCCGTCGCCGGGCGCAGGACCGGCCTTCTGATCGGGGCGAGCATGGTGCCGCGTGCCGAGATCTTCCTGATCGTCATGGCGCACGGTGTGTCGCTGGGTGCCTGGGCGGTGCCACCCGAGCTTTACACGGCCTCCGTGCTTGCAGCGATGGCGACATGCATCGTCGGGCCTATCGTGGTGACAAGGCTTCTGGAATACGAAGCGTGGCGAGGGGAGAGAGCGACATGAGCACAAGCCTCGTCATGCTGATCGGTGCGGCCCTGGCTGGGGCAGCGCTCGGGGTGCTTTATCTCGGGCTGCTCTGGGTATCGGTGAGGGCGCTCGCGGGGCAGCGCCCCGCCGTAACCTTCGTTGCGTTAGCGCTGGCAAGGGCGGCGCTCGTCCTTGGCGCACTCGCTGGCGCGCTCGTTTCCGGTATCGGGGCGGGCGAAATCCTCGCTGCGCTCGCAGGCTTTGTCGCCGTTCGCGTCGCAGCCACCCGGCGCACCCACCCGGCCAAAGGACAGCAGACATGGAAATAAGCCCCGACGCTTGGGTCCTTTACGAATGGCGGGGCCTGCAGCTCAACGCCACGATCGTCTTCACCTGGGTCGTGATGGGGCTGCTGGTCCTTGGCTCATGGTCGGTCACGTCGCGGCTGAGCGAGGGAGAAACCGTTTCGCGCTGGCAGGTGATGCTGGAGGTGATCGTCTCGGCCATCCGTGACCAGATCGCGGAGGTCGGCGCCGACAAGCCCGGCCGCTACCTGCCGTTCATTGGGACGCTGTTCCTGTTCATCGCTACGGCCAACATCCTGGCGGTGGTGCCGGGCTACCAGCCGCCCACCGGCTCGCTCTCGACCACGGCGGCGCTGGCGATCTGCGTGCTGATCGCGGTGCCGCTGTTTTCCATCGGCGAGCGTGGCATCACCGGCTATCTGCGCAGCTATGTGCAGCCGACGCCACTGATGCTGCCCTTCAACCTGATCGGCGAGGTGTCGCGCACCATCGCGCTGGCGGTGCGCCTCTATGGTAACGTGATGAGCGGCACAGTCATCGTCGGCATTCTGATCAGTGTCGCTCCGTTCTTCTTTCCGGTCGTGATGCAGGTCCTCGGCCTGCTGACCGGGCTGATCCAGGCCTACATCTTCGCCGTCCTCGCGATGGTCTACATCGGATCGGCCAGCCGCAGCCGCCGCAGGTCTGACAATTCATCCACGAATGACACAGGAGACTGAACATGGATGCAGCAACATTGATTGCCGTAATCTCGATCTTTACCGCCGGGCTGACCATCGCCATCGGCTCCATCGGCCCGGCGCTCGCCGAGGGGCGGGCCGCGTCGCAGGCGCTGCAGGCCATCGCGCAGCAGCCAGACGCCGCCAACACCATCACGCGCACGCTCTTTGTCAGCCTCGCGATGATCGAGTCGACAGCGATCTACTGCTTCGTGGTGTCAATGATCCTGATCTTCGCCAACCCTTACGCCAACCCCGCCATCAAGGCCGCCTCGCAGGCCGCCGGAGGCTGATGCTATGCAGATCGATTGGCTGACCGTCGCGGCGCAGATCGTAAACTTTCTGGTTCTGGTCTGGTTGTTGCAGCGGTTTCTCTACCGTCCGATCACGGATGCGATGGCACGGCGCGAAGAACGGATCGAATCCCGGCTGTCCGAGGCCAAGGAGGCCCGTGCAAATGTCGAGACCGAGGCAGAGCATCTGCGCGAAAAGCAGGAAAAGCTGGAAGCCAGCAAGGAAGAGGTGCTGCGCGATGCCCGGCAGGAGGCCAACGAGCAGCGCGAGGCGATGGAAAACGATCTTCGCGAGGAGATGGAGGCCCGTCGCAAGACGTGGGAGGAGCATCTGGAGGACGAGCGGGATGCCTTTGCCGCCCGATTGCGCCAGCGCGCCGGCCATCAGGTGATCGATATCGTTCGCCGTGTCCTTCAGGACTACGCCGGCAGCGACCTTGCGGGGCAGGTGGCCGACACGTTCGTGGAGCGTCTGACCGGTCTCGACGACGAAGCGCGCGACAAGCTGTCGGACGCAGCCAAGCGTGCGGACGGCCCCGCAAGGGTGGACAGCAGCGCGCCGCTCGAACCGTCGGCGCGCAGCCAGATCACCCGCGCGATCCACAAGCACATCGCCCCCGATATCGAGGTTGACTATCACGAAGACGACGACTTGCTGCTGGGCGTACGCCTGATCATCGGCGAGCAGACGGTGGAATGGTCGGCAACACGCTTCCTCGGCCGTCTGGAAACAACGCTTGACGAGGCGATCGAGGACAGCAGCAAACCTCGATCCAACCGCGCACCGGCCAAAGGTTGAGGGGCGTGACATGAAGCTTGATGATCTGCAAGACGACCTCTTCGCACCGCTCGAGGACGCGCTGTCACGGGTCGACCCGGTGCTGGAAATGGCCGAGATCGCGCGGATCGTGATGGTCGGCAAAGGCGTGGCCGAGGTGGCGGGCTTTACCGATCTGCGCGCGGACGAATTGTTGACATTCGCGGGCGGGGTAATGGGGATCGCCTCGGACATCAGCACGGATCGCGCCGGTGTCATCGTGTTGGGTGAAACCGACAAGCTGCGCCCGGGTGATCCGGTGCGCCGCACCGATCGCGTAATCGACGTGCCCGTCGGTGAAGGCCTGATCGGACGGGTGGTGGATGCCCTGGGTCGCGCGCTGGATGGCGGAGATCCGATCGAGGCGGAGGACCTTCTGCCCATCGAACAGCCCGCGCCGCCCATCATGCACCGTGCGCCGGTGCAGGTGCCGCTGCAGACCGGGATAAAGGCGGTCGATGCCGCCATCCCCATCGGCCGCGGCCAGCGCGAACTGATTCTGGGCGACCGGCAGACCGGCAAGACGGCAATCGCCGTCGATGCGATCCTGAATCAGAAGGACAGCGGTGTGCTGTCGATCTACTGCGCCATCGGCCAGCGCGCCTCGGCGGTGTCGCGGGTGATCCAGAGCCTGCGCGAGGGCGGCGCGATGGAGCGCACGATTGTCGTCGTGGCCAGTGGCGAGGATGCGCCGGGCCTGCAATTTGTCGCCCCCTACGCCGCGACCTCGATGGCTGAGCATTTCATGGCGAAGGGGC
>JAHYJF010000250.1 GCA_019428955.1 Burkholderiaceae bacterium | reverse complement strand
ACTAATCCGGCCAGACGCGAGCCGGGTGTAACGCAGCGCCCGACTTGGCCTGATCGGCCTTCACGGTCGGCGCCTCTTCGCGGCGGTCGGCGGCCGGCTTGGTTTTTGCGGGCACCGCAGTCTCCCGCTCCCTGACCTTGCGCACACCTGCTGCCAATTTGCTGGACATTTTGTTGCTCATAATTTCAATACCTCTTCAATAACAGCTTCCACGTCTTGCACTGCGTACGCGCCGCGGCCACCCAGCCGATAGACGCTGCCGCCTTCGAGTGCCGCGCTGCGAAAGGCCGCGCGGCGCGCCAATCCATTTGCCAGCACCGGCACCTCGAATTCGGCCAGCGCCTGATGCATTGAGCGCGACAGCGCATTGCGGCCGTCGAGCTGGTTAAGAACCATGTAGGCGCGCAGGTTCGGATTGCCGACACGCGCCGCCTGCACGGCCAGGGTCATGTCGACACTCGCCCACAAATCCAGCGGCGAAGGCTGGACGGGGATCAGGACCAGGTCCACGGATCCCATCACCTGATGCAGCGTGTCCGACTGCAGATGCGGCGGGCAATCCACCAGCACGTAGCGGCTGGACCGGCTGGCTCGCAGGATGCCCGCGCGCGCCTCGCCGGCCTCGATACCCTGCACCGGCGGCAGGTCGTTATTCGCTCCGCCGACCTGCGCCCAGTGGCCGGCCGAACCCTGCGGATCCGCATCCAGCAGCACGGTTGGGCCACGACGATGAAAGCCTGCCGCCAGGTTGATCGTCAGCGTGGTCTTTCCGGTTCCGCCCTTCTGGTTCGCCACCGCAATCCGCAAGGCGGTCATGGCCGCGCTACGCTGCCGCAGGCGCCAGCGCGTCGATCTTCTGCGCCAGCGCCACGGCTTCGGGTCCAAGTTTTTTGCCGTCGGCGTCGATGGTGACGCTGACGTAAGTCTTGCCAAAGCTCAGGTTGGGGTAATAGTTGGCCGCTTCCGAAACCTTGGCGGCTTCGTCGAGGAAAGATCGGGTTTCGGCATAGGTCGCAAACTCGAATCGCCGGCTCAGCGTAGGCGGCAAATCCTGGCGCCGCCAGAGTGGAATCGGGTTGCTGTCTTCATGCATAACATTTCTCCTTCGTCGATAGTGAAGCGATCATCTTGTCCAGGTCGTCCAGATGATGCATTTCGTCGCGCATGATTTGCGTGAACAGCGCGTGGTGGTCCGAATCACGCACCCTGGTGCAATAAGACGCAGCCTCCTCGTACAGGCGAACCGCCTCGACTTCCAGCACCCGGTCGATCGCGAGCATCTCCTCTATCGAACGCCCGAGACGTACCGCCGGCAGCTGTGTGGCATGCGGCGTCACGCCGAGCTTGAGCAACGCCTCCATCAGGCTTTCCACATGCCCCAGTTCCTCGATGACGTCCTGCCGGAAATGGCTGCAGTATTCCGCCATGCCCCACAGGCCGCAGAGTTTGGACTGGGCCATGTACTGCTGGACCGCCGCCATTTCATGCGTCAACGCCCGGTTGAGATAAGCCATTAATCGTGGATCCCTTGCCATGCCCTTGCTCCTTGAAGCTTGCCTGTCGTCGCCTAAAGGGCGACGCAGATCACCTCGCCGTCACGTCCGCCACCGCCAGCTTCAGCCTCGGTGGGAAGAATGTTCTCCACCTCGCCATGTACGCGGGCAATGATGTGGGCGGCGACCAGGCCGTCACCCACACGCTCGCAGGCGTCGGCGCCGGCACGAACCGCCGCGTTCACGGCACCGGTTTCACCGCGGACGAGAACGGTGACGTAACCGCCGCCGACGAACTGGCGGCCGATCAGCCGCACTTCCGCCGCTTTGGTCATCGCGTCCGCCGCCTCGATCGCGGGAACCAGGCCGCGCGTTTCGATCATGCCGAGCGCGACCCCAGTGGTCACGCCCGCCACGCTGCCTAGCTGTACCACACCCCTATCCATGGCACACCTCGATCAAGCCGCGATAACCGCGGGCAGGATGTTTTCGACTTCGCTGTGAACGCGGGCGATGATGTGGGCGGCAACCAGGCCGTCGCCCACACGCTCGCAGGCGTCGGCACCGGCACGAACCGCCGCGTTCACGGCGCCGGTTTCACCGCGGACGAGAACGGTGACATAGCCGCCGCCGACGAACTGGCGGCCGATTAGCCGCACTTCCGCCGCCTTGGTCATCGCATCCGCCGCCTCGATGGCGGGAACCAGACCACGCGTTTCGATCATGCCCAATGCAACACCTGTCAGTCCTGTAGCCATTTTGAAATCTCCTTAAAGTAAGTCGTGGTCTGTTTCAAAGACCGTTAAGCTGCTTCAGCGGTGGGGAGAATGTTCTCCACTTCGCTGTGAACGCGGGCGATGATGTGGGCGGCAACCAGGCCGTCGCCCACACGCTCGCAGGCGTCGGCACCGGCACGAACCGCCGCGTTCACGGCGCCGGTTTCACCGCGCACCAGCACCGTCACATAGCCGCCGCCGACGAACTGGCGACCGATCAGCCGCACTTCCGCCGCCTTGGTCATCGCATCCGCCGCCTCGATGGCGGGGACCAGACCACGCGTTTCAATCATCCCCAGAGCGATACCCGTCATTGCGCTTGCCATGATGCTTCTCCTTAAAAAACAGTTAATGAAACTTACTTGCCACGCTCACGGAGTGCTTCCTCCGTATTCCACTGATCGATAATCCCGCAGATCGTCAGATCGGTCAGAACCCTGTAATCGCCTGCGGCATAGCGTGCTGCCGAGCCGCCGGCGGTAAAAACCCATTTCCCTGGCGGCACGCCGACCGGATCGACCGCCACCGACAACTTTCCCTTCTGGTCGGCCAGCACGCGCAACGATGCGCTGCTCAGGCCTGCGATTCGGCGCGTTGCCACCAGATCGGACACCACACGCATGATTTCCATGTCAGGACTCCTGCCAGTGATCGATGATCCCGATGATGGTGAGATCGCTCGGGAAGTCCTTGCTGCCGGCCGCCTCACGGGCGGCGGAGCTGCCCACGCAGATCACCCAGTCGCCCGGGATGCAGCCCACCGCGTCCACCGCGACACTGGCGCTGCCACTCTTTTCCTTCACCACCAGCAGGGGGCGGTGCCCCATTTCCCGTACGCGATTGGTCGAAACCAGCGTCTTTTCCACTTGCATGATCTTCATCGTCTCGTCCTCAATGCCCGTGTGCGTCTATGTCGTTGTCTGCCACGATTTCCAGATTGCTGCCCGGCTGCTTGGCCTGCACGGTCATGCCGCAAACCAGCAGACCGTCCCGCATCAAAACCGGATAACGCGCCTCGATCGCGGCCTTGACGCGGCGGCAGCGTGCCTCCGCGCGTTCTTTCCCTCCCGGCACCTGGCTGTCGTAGCGGTAGTGAATCGCGACCGGCACCGGCAGCCCGCGTGCCACATTCAGCCGGGAGAAAATCTTGATGCCCACATCCAGGTCCGCCGCCCCTTCTTCCACCGTATGCATATGGCCGATGTAGGCCAGATTGCGCAGGTGCACCTTGTCGAAGCCGTCGCCGATGCTGATGAAGCGCTCGGCATGACCGATGTCGGCATAGCGGCCCCGATGGTTCGTGCAGACGTACTCAATCTGCGACAGGTTGTTCATGAGCAGCCGCTCGATCAGTCGACGCATGCCCGACTCCGGGGCACTGCGCCCATGCCGGCGTGCCGCCTCCTCGACGATGGCGCCCAGACGCCAAAGCGCCTCCGACTCGGCCTTTCCTACCGTCGCCTGATACAGCGCCATGTTGTCGACGTGGCAATCCAGGCTCATGCCGCCCTGCGCATCCGGAACATGCACCCGAATCGCATCGTTGTCGGTGTCCACGCCGATCAGCAGCGTGGCGACCGATGCGCCACAACAGAAACCATTTTCGATCGCGGTGCCGAACGCCTCCAGGCGATCCAGCGCTGCCTGGCCCGCGCGGCGATCGTCGCTGCCGTGGGCCGCGCAACCTTCGTGTAGCGGGTCCGAACTGCTGAAGTGGTACACCGCAATCTTGAGATAGCGTGTGCCCGCATCAGGCAAGGTCGGCACGCCTTCGCGGAAGCGGTGCAACTCGGTCTCGGCCCACTGCTTCACGTTCAGCTCCACATCGAACAGGGTGCCCGCGTATGACTTGTGCCGGGGAACCGCCTGCTGCGGCAGGCGCAGGATGTATTGCAGCAAGCCCTTGAGGCGGCCATCGGCACAGGCGCTCACGTCCACTTCATGGAAGCCGCATTCGATGAAAAAACGCGTCATCGCTTCCGCCTCTGCGCCGTTGTATGGCTGCGTGTACGCTTCCCGCGCCAACTCAAGGAAGGTACGCAGCACGCTGGTGCCATACAGCCGGCGCATGTCGAGCGTGGTCACCCAGGCGTCCGCCAGCACTGCAGCGGGCAGCTCAAAGCCCAAGCGATCGCGTGCAATCTGCTGCGCCCGCGTCTCGAAGTCGGTGTCATGCTGCAGCGCCGCAACCTGCTTCAGCGTGGGCACGATGTCATCAAAACGCGCCTGCACCCTACGTTCGTAGTCCGCCAGTATCGCGTTGCGTACCTGATCAACCAGCGGATGCGCGTGCGCGGCGCACACGGTGCTCACGCAATCACCCTTGCTGTCTGCCTGCATGCCGGGCGCGCAGAAGCTCAACCGCTGCGGCCAGCTCGGCATCACAGCCGTCGCGGCTGCCGGGCGGGGGCGCATCGCCATGCCCACCGGGGCGGCATGAGCCGCCTGGTGCAACCGTTCACGGCGTTTGCGGGTATCCATCGTCGTCGCTCCGTGGTCTCGTGCGGGTTAGCCGCGTGCGCCGCCGGACAACGTCACCGCCGCACCCGACATGCTGCTGCCGCTGCTGCCGGTGACACGGCTGGGCGCCAGCGCCGGATGTTCCGTTTCACGGGCAACCCGGGCATTGGTCCCGTTGCCGCGCGGCTCGCCACGCTGGGTCGGGTTACGACCCGCTGCGGAGCGCCCCTCGGTACCCGTCACACGGCCGCCACGGTCCCAGGCATCGCCGGTGACGCTGCGCTCACGGCCTTCGCCGGTAATGCGCTCCGGCGCCGGCTC
>JAHYJF010000249.1 GCA_019428955.1 Burkholderiaceae bacterium | reverse complement strand
ATAAGGCCGCTTGAGATAGTGGTACTGGTAGGGCGGTTCGTAGACCTGATAGGTGAACGGGGTCTCGTCGTTGGAGTAGGAACTGGTGGGGTCGAGGTACTTTGGCGAACGCCCCCGGAAGGGCACGAACAGGGTATTGGTGGACTCCGCGCCGGAAGCGTGGGGATTGTTGTGGATCTCGCTGCAGCCGGTTACGAAGAACACCGTGGTCAACATGGCTAGCACCAGGCCAACCGTGCCGCAGCGTCCAGATCTGCTTGCCTTCAACCCCATGCCGCCCCCGACTTTCCGCTCACCGAACGTCCGCGCTCAATCGACCCCGATCCGGGCAGCGCAACGCGCCTTTACGGCACTGTGGCCCGAGAGCGATTCTATCCGCAACCGCCCCTCGACAACCGGTCGCTGAGCGGCGCCAGCATGAAGGATAGCCGACTGGCCACGCTACTCCCGCTGGTGCCTACCGTCCGGCCGTGGGCCTGGACCTGAGATCCTGCGCCAACAGGATCGCCCCGCAGGCGATGGTTGGCACTGCCAGCAGCCCGAATGCCAGGGCGTAGCTGCCGCCATTCTCGACCACCAATGCAAACAAGGGCGGTCCGACCAGCACCCCGAAAAAAGTGAAGAACAGGGTGCCTCCGGTGGCCTCGACTGCCTGGCCGAGGGGGGCCTGACGGGCCACTTCCGCCAGGTAGACGCCATTCCAGCCGATCGCCGTGGCCCCAAACACCGCGCTGACCACGGCCGTAAGCGGCAGCGGCCAGCTCGGCGCAAGCAGTGCCATCGCCAGGGCGCCAAGCGCCATGCCGCCGCCCAGCCCTGCCAGTATCAGCAGGGGCCGACCGCAGCGATCTGCCAGCGCACCCCACACTACCCGCCCGACTACGCCCGCGGTCTGGGCCACGGCCAGCATCAGGCCGGCCTGGACGAGCGTCATCCCCAGACCGCGCGTGAGGTGGGTGACCAGGAATGTCATCAGGCAAAGTTGCACTGCCGAGAAGAGAAACGACGCGGCCGCCAGGCGGCGCAGGGCCGGTTCCTGGGCCACGATCCTGAGCGACCTGGCGACGCCCTTGGCTCCGACCCGCCACGTAGGGTCGATGTCGTCGTCAAATTGGCCCCGTATCGCCTGGGCCAGCGCACAAGTCCCCACGCATCCCGCGGCAACCGCCAGCACCGCCAGCCGCCAGCCACCGGCCAGCACCAGCAGCGGTGCCAGCGCCCCGGCCAGCGCTCCCCCCAACGGCACCCCGGTCTGCTTAAGCGAAAACACCAACGACATCAGATGGCGGGGGGTAGTTTTTACCAGCACGTGGGAACTGGCCGGGGTGATCGGGCCATAGCCGGCGCCGATCAAGAGAGCCCCGAGGACAAAGAAGGGAACGCTGCCGACCGCGCTCAGGCCGAGGCCGGCGGCGCACAGCAGCAGGCACACCTGGGTGACGCGCACCGCGCCAACCTTCCTGATCAAGTCGCCACTGGCCACGCTGGAGGCCATGCTTGCGCCATAGACCAGCGCGATGAACAGGCCGACGTAGCTTGCCGGGATATGAACATTGGCCGAAATGGCTGGGGCGATGGCCGGAACGGTCAGGGCTGCCATCGAGACCAGCGCCTGAAAGGCCAGGGTCGCGCCCAGTGGCAATACGTTATTGCGCATCAGAGCTCCGTCGCCAGCCTCAAGCGTTACCCCGCTGAACCCTCAACCGACGGCGCTGCACCGCGGAACGGAGTGTGGAGGCGCGAGCCGGAGTCGAACCGGCCTGGAAGGATTTGCAGTCCTCTGCATAACCGCTTTGCTATCGCGCCGTGCGAGCAACCGGGAAGTATAAGTCACCTCTCCTGGTCCGGCAAACCAGTTCTATATTGAGTCACGGACGAAAAAAAGGGGAGCGCATGCTCCCCTTCGAAATACTGGAGCGGGAAACGAGTCTCGAACTCGCGACCTCAACCTTGGCAAGGTTGCGCTCTACCAACTGAGCTATTCCCGCGCTGCGTGAAGCCGGAAATTATAGCGCCACGCCAAATCGTGTCAACTTGAACGATCATTGGTCACCGCCGATCACGACGATCGGATGGTCGGCCAGGCGCAGCGCAGGTAATAGAACATCGACCAGATCGTGAGCAGCGTCGCCACCCATATCAGCCAGGTTCCCAGCACTGCGCAGTCAATTCCCAGCAGGCGGTCGTAATAGAGCAGCATCGGGATCGCCACGAGTTGTGCCGCGGTCTTGAACTTGCCGAGCTTGTGGACCGCGACGCTGCTGAGTTGTCCCAGTTGAGCCATCCATTCGCGCAAGGCCGAGATGGTGATCTCACGTCCAACGATCACCAATGCGATCGGTGCATCGACTCGACCGAGTTGCACCAGCATGACGAGCGCTGCGGCGACCAGCAGCTTGTCGGCCATCGGATCGAGGAAGGCGCCAAACGCCGTGCTCTCGCCGAGCCGGCGTGCGAGGTAGCCATCGAGCCAGTCGGTCAGCGCCGCCACAATGAAGATGCCCGTCGCTGCGACGTTCTGCGCTGCCAGCGACAGCGGCAGGTAGTAGACCGCCACCAGCAGTGGAATCGCCGCGATTCTGGCCACCGTCAGGACGGTGGGAATATTCAGTCGCATCGTTTGCCTGCCAATACCTTATTCCCGGGGTCGATTCGGTCCACTCAATGCAGGCGGCGATAAATCTCCTGGGCCAGAGACAGCGAAATTCCTTCCACCGCAGCCAGATCTTCGACGCCCGCCGCCATGATGCCACGCATCCCGCCGAAGCGCGCGAACAAGCGCTGGCGCCGTCGAGGACCGACGCCATCGATGTCCTCCAGGCGCGACGTGTTGCGGGTCTTGGCGCGCCGCGCCCTCATCCCCGTGATCGCAAAACGGTGGGCTTCGTCGCGGATCTGGGCGATCAGCATCAAGGCCGCCGAATCGCGCCCCAGAGCCAGGGATTCGCGACCGTCGGCAAAGATCAGCGTTTCCAGTCCGACCCGACGCTCCGGGCCCTTGGCGACCCCGACGATCCGCGCCGGGTCGAGACCAAGCCCCTCGAACACCTCGCGGGCAACTGATACCTGACCGACCCCGCCGTCGATCAACACGACATCGGGTACCCCCGCCAGGGCGCCGCCATCGGCCGCTTCATGGGCATCGCGATAGCGCCGCTGCAGGGTCTGGCGCAGGGCGGCGTAGTCATCTCCCGGGGTTATTCCGGCGATATTGAAACGCCGGTACCGGCGCGGCTGAAGCTCATTATTCTGGTAGACCACGCAGGAGGCCTGGGTGGCCTCGCCGGCGGTATGGCTGACATCGAAGCATTCCAGCCGCAACCCGGCCAGGGCCTCGGCACCGTCGGCGTCATCAAGTTCGATTCCGAGGATTTCAACCAGCGCCCTGGTTCTAGTCTGCTGCGAGCCTTCCTCCGCCAACGCCCTGGCCAGCGCGCCGGCGGCGTTGTCGCGCGCCAGTTCCAGCCAGCGGCGCCTGGTTCCCTGCGGCTCCGTCACCCACTGCAGCGCGTGTCCGGCGCGCTCCTGCAGGAACTGCACAATAGCCTCGCCCGGCGGAGCCAGTTCCGCGACGATCAGGGGCGGCAAGGGATTGGCCTCGTAGTGCTGCAACAGGAACGCTTCGAGCAGTTCGCCGTGCACCGCGGCCTTGTCGTCCTCCCCGTCGAGCCAGGCGCCAGCCGGGAAGAACGCCTTGTCGCCGAGGTGGCGCCCGCCCCGAACCATCGCCAGATTCACGCAGGCCCGTCCGCCCTCCACGGCCAGCGCGATGATGTCGGCCTCGGGATCGCCGGCTGCTTCCATGGTCTGCTGATGCATCACCTTGGCAATCGCGCTCAGGCGGTCGCGCAGCTTGGCCGCTTCCTCGAAGCGCAGCTCGGCCGAGGCGGCGTGCATGTCGGCCTCGATCTCGCGCATCAGCTCGAGGTGGCCGCCGCGCAGGAAACGAACTGCCGAGGCGACGTCGCGGGAATATTCCTTTGCGCCGATCAGGCTGACGCAAGGGGCACTGCAGCGACCGATCTGGTGCAACAGGCACGGCCGCGAACGGTTGGCGAATACCGAGTCAGCGCAGGTCCGCAGCTGAAATGCGCGCTCGATCAGCTGCACGGTCTCGCGTACCGCCCAGCCGCTCGGGTAAGGCCCGAAGTACTGGTTGCCCCGCTCGGGGGCACCGCGGTATGAGGAGATCCGCGGCAGCGCGTGCCCCGAGATCTTGAGGAACGGGTAGGACTTGTCATCCCGAAAAACGATGTTGTAGCGGGGATGCCCGGTCTTGATGAGATTGTTCTCGAGCAGCAGCGCCTCGGCTTCGGAGCGGGTGATGCTGGTCTCTATGCTCCGAACCTGTGCCACCATCCGCGCAATCCGCGGGCCGAGGCCGCTGTGGCGAAAATACGAAGATACCCGGCGCTTGAGGTCGGTGGCCTTGCCGACGTAAAGCAGTTCACCGCCGGCGCCGATCATCCGGTAGATCCCCGGCAGGTGGGGCAGACTCTTCAGGTAGGCCGCGGGGTCAAAATCGCGGGCCGCTCCTGCGGGCGCCGACGCAGCCGCTTGCGCAGCCGGCTGCACGCGCTTCCTGCCCGGGCCGACCACGATCCGGCGACCGGCTCAGCGCGCCCGCAACGCGTCCAGCCGGGCAGCAAAACCCCGCGGAGCGCGCCAGCGCAAACCCGAGAGCAGCTGGTCGGCGAGCTGCGGCTGGTTACACACCAGCACCATGTCACACCCTGCGCTCAGTGCCGCCCGCGCTCGCGCGACGATGTCGCCGGCCCACGCTGCCGCCTCCATCGTCAGGTCATCGGAAAGAATCATGCCGCGAAAACCGAGACGATCACGCAGTACCTGCTGCAGCCAGATCGGCGAAAAACCCGCCGGGGCGCTGTCGACCCGGGGATAGACCACATGTGCCGGCATTACCGCGGACAGGGTGTTACCAAGCCAGCCGTAGGGCGCGGCGTCGCGTCCCACGATGGTCTCGAGGTCGCGCTCATCGAACGGCACCTCGTGGTGCGAGTCGGCGTGGGCGTAGCCGTGCCCCGGGAAATGCTTGCCGCAGTTCGCCATGC